>DATKHY010000007.1:1500000-1723678 GCA_035544215.1 Candidatus Binatia bacterium
GCTCACTTGCCGTCCTCCCGGCGACGGAACATCTGCAGCATTCGTTCGGTGACCGCGAAGCCGCCGAACACGTTGATCGCCCCAAGCGTGACCGCCGCGACCGCCAGCACCGTGAGCACCGGGCCGTGAGCGACGCCGTAGAGCTCCGCGGTGATGATGATCGCGCCGGCCAAGACGATGCCGTGGATCGCGTTGGTCGCCGACATCAGCGGCGTGTGCAGCGTCGTCGGCACCTTCGAGATCACCTCGAAGCCCACGAAGATGGCGAGCAGGAGGACGGTGAGCGGCGCGATGAGATGGGCGAGCTCGGTCATGTTTTCGCGCCGCCGATCAAGACGTTGCCGTCGCGCGCGATGACCGCGCCCTTAGCGACGTCGTCGTTCATGTCGACGTTCATTACACCGTCCTTGATCCACGGCGACAGCAACGCGTAGACGTTGCGTGAATACAGGCGGCTCGCGTCGGCCGGCATTGTGGCTGGCAGGTTCGTCGTACCGATTATCGTGACGCCGTTTGGCGACGTGACGATCTCGTCGGGCTTCGTGAGCGCGGAGTTTCCGCCGGCTTCGGCAGCGAGATCGACGATGACGCTGCCGGGCTTCATCGCGGCGACGGCCTGTTCCGTGATCAGCACCGGCGCCTTTCGCCCGGGCACGAGCGCAGTCGTGATCACCGCGTCGTTGGCGCCGATCTGCTCGACCATCCAGGCCCGCTGCCGGTCTTGCTGCTCGGGAGTCAGCTCCTTGGCATACCCGCCGGCTCCTTCGGCGTCGCCGCCGAGATCGAACTCCAGAAACGTAGCGCCAAGGGATTGAATCTGCTCTTTGACGGCGGCGCGCACGTCGTAAGCGCTGACCACGGCACCGAGCCGGCGCGCCGTCGCGATCGCTTGCAGTCCGGCGACGCCGGCGCCGAGCACGAGTACCTTCGCGGGCCGCACCGTTCCGGCGGCGGTCGTCAG
This sequence comes from Candidatus Binatia bacterium, assembly GCA_035544215.1. Classification (GTDB taxonomy): domain Bacteria; phylum Vulcanimicrobiota; class Vulcanimicrobiia; order Vulcanimicrobiales; family Vulcanimicrobiaceae; genus Cybelea. The sequence goes on from DATKHY010000007.1 coordinate 1,500,962, forward strand.
CATCGGAAAGAATTTCGGCAACGCGGCCGCGGCAAGCAGCACGGCTTTGTATCCAGCGATGTTGCTCTGCGACGATAGCGCGTCCATCGACTGCGCGCGCGTGATGCGGGGAATCATCTCCATTGCGAGTGCGGTGAGCTTTCGCTCGGCGAGGCTCCGCGTGTACTCCGGATCGCCTAATGGGTCAAAGAAGCCGACCACGACGCTCCCCGGGCGCAGCGCGTTCAGCACGGCGTCCGCGGGGCGACCGACCGAGACGAGCACGTCGGCCTCGCGCGCCAGCGACTCCGCATCGTCGGCGAACGTGGCGCCCGCGGCCGCGTACAGGTCGTCGGGGAACGCCGCCGCCTCGCCGGTCCCGCGTTGCAGACGGACGTCCACGCCGGACTTGACGAATCGTGCCACCGTTTCGGGCACGAGCGCCACCCGGCGCTCCTTTAAGGCGCTCTCGCGCGGAACCGCGACGATCATAGGCCGTGCCTTACGATTCGCAAGCTGTGGCGCCCTTCGTGCGGTCGCTATTCGATGGCGACGGTGTTGGTCAGTCGGCCGATCTTCTCGATGTCGACCTCGAGCACGTCGCCGTCGCGCAGAAACTCGGGTGGAGTGCGCGCGAAGCCGACGCCCTCCGGTGTCCCGGTCGCGATCACGTCGCCGGGAAGCAGCGTCAGGCCTCGGGAGAGCTCCGCGATCAGGCGCGCGACCGGAAAGATCATCTTCGACGTGTTGCTGTGCTGCTTGCGCGTTGCGTTGACGAAGAGGCTCAGCTCGAGCGATTGGGGATCGCCGAGCTCCTCGGGTGTGACGATCCAGGGCCCGATCGGGCAGGTCTCGTCCAAGCTCTTTCCCTTGAACCACTGCCCGTGCCGGCGCTGGAGGTCGCGCGCCGTCACGTCGTTGAGCGCGGTGTAGCCGAAGACGACTGCGTGCGCGTCTTCTTCGGACACGTCCTTACAGCGCGCGCCGATCACGACGGCGAGCTCGGCCTCGAAATCGTATTCGCTCGACACGCGTGCGTCGAGATGGAGCGTGCTCTCTGGCGCCGCGACCGCGGTCGACGCCTTGGTGAAGAACGTGGGCGCCTCGGGAAGCCGCAGCTCGCGACCGCTGGCACGCGCGCCCTCACGGGCGTGCTCCAAGTAGTTGCGCCCCACGCAGAACACGTTGCGCGGCGGGCGGACCGGCGCGTCGAGCACGGTCCCGGCGAGCGGGACGAGAGCGTCGGGCGTGTGCCATGCGATGCGCTCGTGCGGCGCAAGCGCGATGTATTCGCGCAGCGTGTGCGTGCCGATTGCGCGGATCATCTCGCCCTCGAGGACGCCCGGCCGCGCAATACCGTCCGCCGACCGGTACGTCAGGAATCTCAAGGTCTACGGAGGCAGCGTTGCGCTCTTCGGGCTCGGAGACTGCTGCACGCCGCGGATCTGGTTCAGCGTAGGCAGTTTCGCATTTTGCTCCTGCTGCTTTTTCTGCTGCTCCTGATAGTATTTCGCTTGTTCTACCGCCTGTTTGTGGGCCAGGTTAATCATCACGGTGGCGGCGCCCGGCTGGTCTCCCCAGCTGCCGCCCGCGGAAATCAACGCGACGTGCCGCGAGACCTGTTGCGTCTTGGGATCGTAATCGTAGGTCACGCGGTAGAGTCCGACCTGCGCGGTTCCGTCCGGGCGGCGAATCCACATCTGCTCGGCGTTGCCGATCGTCTGTAGGTTGAACGTGCGCACAGAGCTCTGTTTGGTCGATTTCACGCGCACTACCTGACCCTTCTTGTTGACTTCGACGACGACTTCCGTGTGCAGGGGCACATTGGGAAGGTGAATCGACGGTGTGTGCGCGGCATGCGGTGACGCACTCGGCTTCGGGGTCGTCGCGGCGAGCGCCGCCGTTCCGGTCGCCGCTAGCGTTGCGACGAGTGCGGCGCTTGCGAAGCGGAGCAACTTAATTCCGCGAGAGGACGGCAAACGGATGGCCGCAGGATCCGCAGGCCACGACGACCTGCAGGTGCGCCTTCTCGCGCACCGCGCGCGCGTCGCTTTGGCCTTCCTCGAAGCCGCAGAAACGGCACCGCGTCGACGTGGGTCGCTCCTCTGCCGCATATTCGTCCACGATAAGCGCTTTACGCGGGCCTCGCATACGAACCTGCCGAAGCAGCGCGCGAGATGACTCGTCTCCTTGCGGTCGTTCTTGTGGCGGTCGCCGTCGGCATCGCCCCCGTGCGGGCCGAGCGGCCGATCGTCGATCTCCATCGTCTGGACGCGTACTTCGAGCTTTTCGCCGCCGACTCGAGCGTGCCGTGGAAGCCGACTACTGTTCGCTTGGATACCTACTCGAGCGCACCGGTGGCGTTTTCGGTTTATAGCGTCGATCCCGCCGACGTGCTAACGGCCGGATCGAGTTGGCGTTCGCGGGCGATCTCGACCGCTGGGCGCCGTCCACTGCTTTCATTCAATTTTACGCCGCCCGGCGGCTACCAATTCGAGTCGAGCGAAGTGAACGTGCCGCTCGGATCGCGCGAGGGCTTCTTCGTGATCGAGGCCCGCCGCGGCGACGTCGGCGAACAAGTCTGGATCAACCGCTCGCGCGTCGGCGTCGTCTCGAAGGAGACGCCGAGCGGGCTGCTGGTGTACGGCGCGGACCTCGGAACCGGAATGCCGCTGGCGCGCATGCGCGTGGCGTTCGTCGTGAACCGTTCGTTCGCCACGAGCGTGACGAACGACGACGGCATCGTAACGTGGAATCGCTGGCCGCGCCCCGTCTTCGCGCTCGCGCAGTGGGGAAGCAGTTACGCGTTCTTAAGCCTGCTGCCGCAAGCGCCGCTTCCCGACACGATCGTCGGCGTTCGGACCGATTCCGCCGTGGTTCACGCCGGCGACGTGGTGCGCGTGGTCGGCTTCGCACGCACGCGTTCGCGCGGCGTCCTCAAGGCGAGCACCGGAAGCCTGCTCGTCACGATGCGCGACGGCGCCCAGACGATCGCGGAGCGCCGCGTGCCGCTTGACGACGCGGGCGCCTTTACGACGTCCTTCGCGGTCCCGCAACAAGCAGCGGCTGGCGACTACGCCGTCCTCGCGCAGGCCGAGCACGGCGTCGGCGGCGCGACCGTGCACGTCGACGCCAACGCCGGGGGTCTGACGCTGCGCGTCGCCTCGACGTGCGGCGCGACCTGCGACGCGCGGCAAGACGTCCCGCTGCTCGTGCACGCCTCGAGCGGTGACGTGAGCGTGCGCATCACCGTCATGCGGTCCCCGCACGTCTGGCTCGGATACGCCGGCGACGAGGCCCCCTGGGCGACTACGCGCTGGCTCGACGAGCTCGTTCGTACCGATTCCAGCGGCAACGCGACCGTGGATATTCCCGCGCCGAGCGACGAGCTCGGTTCGACGTACGGTGTGCACGTCGCGGCCGGCGGCGCCACGGCGGACACGCGGGTCGCCGTTCCCACCGCGCAGGCCGCGATACGGCTGCATCTGGATCGTGAGGAACAGGGTCTCGGAATGCCGGTGAGCTTCGACGTGTACGCGCAGTCCCTGGACGGCAAGCCGCTGGGCGGCGCCGACGTGACCGTGCGGATGGCCCACGGCGCCGCCGTGGCGCAGCAGCAGTTGCGTCTCGACGCCGACGGCCACGCGCGCGGCAGCTTCAACGCGCCCGATCTCGGAACGAACCTGATCCTGGCATCGGTTGATCGGGACGGTCGCGCGATCGATGCAGCGCAGGTGCAGATCGAACCGCTGGCGCCGGCGGCGACGAGCGACGGGACGAGCACGAACGTGAGCGTGACCCTCGATAAGGCCAGCTATCGCGCTGGCGACGAGATCACGGTGGATGCATCCGCGCCGGGGTCGGAAGGCGAGGCGCTGATTACGTTCGAGAGCGCGCTCGGCGTGCAGACGCACGTGCTGCGCACGTCAGGCGGGCGCGCGATCGCGCATCTGCGCGCGACGGATGCGACTGGCGAGCTGCGCATCGGCGCGGCGTTCGTGCGAGACGGCACGATCGAATGGGCCACGGTGCCGCTTGCGCTCGCGGCGCCCGGCCGCCCGCAATCGTCGCGCGTCTCGCTCGCGAGCGCGGAGTTCGCGCCGGGCCAGGCGACGAAAATCGCGCTCGACGGCGCGACCGCGCAGCGCGGAACCGTCGTCGTCCGCATCAGCCGTGGAGCGCCGTCGGGAAGCGCGCTGTTTTCCTCGGCGCCGGAGCTGCTGGCGATTGGCGTTACCACGACGCAGAACAGCGCGCCGGAGACGCTGACGTGGCATCCGTGGGTCAACTCGACGGGCGATCACGCGCAGATCCTGAGCTTCGTTCGGCGGACGCAGCCGCCGGCCGAGGCGTCGCTCGTGCAGGCCGACACCGAGGCCGTGGGCTGGAGCGTCGGTCGCGCCGGGGCCGACGGAATCGGCGTCGCGCTGCCGGAGAGCAGCGGCCGGTACACGCTCTCGGTGCTGGACATCTGCGACGACGGCAGCGTGAGCGAGGCGTCGTCCACCGTCGTCGTGCGCTGACGACGGTAGGAAAATCGCCATGGCGTTGATGCTGCTCGACACCTACGGCCTCGTCTATCGGGCGTTCTTCGCGTTGCCGCCGCTGAACACGACGGCGGGCATGCCGATCAACGCGGTCTACGGCTTCACGATGATGCTCAACAAGCTGATCGCCGACGAGAAGCCGACGCACATTCTCGCGGCGTTCGACAAAGGCATGCCCGCGGATCGCGTCGCGCTGTTCGCGGAATACAAGGCGCAGCGGCGCGTGATGCCCGACGAGCTGCGCGGCCAGTTCGCACTCGTGCGCCGCGTGCTCGAGACGTTTCGCATCCCGATCGTCGAGATCGAGGGACAGGAGGCAGACGACGTCATCGCGACGCTCGCGCGCCAGGCGGAGGAAGCCGGCGAGCAGACGCTGGTCGTCACGGGCGATCTCGATCTCTTGCAGATCGTCGACGAACGCACGACCGTGTTGACGACGCGGCGCGGCATCACGGAGCTCGGACGCTACGACCCGGCCGCCGTGCGGGAACGCTTCGGGCTCGAGCCGGCCCAGCTGCCCGACTTTCGCGGCCTCAAGGGCGACCCGTCGGATAATCTTCCCGGCATACCCGGCGTCGGCGAGAAAACGGCGAGCAAGCTGTTGCAGTCCGCCGGTTCGCTCGACGCGCTCGTCGCGAATCCGGCCCTCGCGGGCAGTCCGAAGCTTGAGAAGCTCATCGAGCAATACGGCGCGCAGGCCTGCGTGTGCCGCGCCGTCTCGATGGTGCGCCGCGATCTTCCGCTGCCGATTGATTGGGAGAGGAGCCGCTACGTTCCGCCGCCGGAGGGCGAGCTCTATCGCCTCTACAGCGAGCTCGAGTTCAGGACGCTGCTGTCGAAGCTGTCGCCCCCGCCGGACCTCCCGCTGTTCGAGAGCGGCGAGCGCCTGCGCGGAAATTATCGGAGCTACGTTTCGTCGGTCGATCCGCCGGAGTTTGCGCGGCTCGCGCAAGAGCTGAGCGCGTTGGCGGATGCGCAACGCGTCGTGTTTGCGCTACACGGCGACGCATTCGGCGTCAGCGCCAAGGCCGGCGAGGGCGTCAGCTTCGGTCCCGCCGCGCTTGCGCACGCGCCCGTGCGCGCCGCGCTCGAGCGCATCTTCGCATCGAACGCGCGCGTCGGCGCGTATGACGCGAAGCGTCTGCTGCGCGCGCTGCGCGGGACGGGCGTGGGCGGCGCGCGTTTCGCGGACGACGCGATGATCGCCGCGCACTTGCTCGATCCGTCGCGCGGCTTCGCCCAGGTCGACGACGGAGCAAGGCGATTCCTCGGCGTCGAGCTGCCGGACGATGCCGCGGCGCACGCCGACGCCGCCTTCGCGCTCGTCGAGAAGGGCCGCTCCGAGCTCGAGTCGCGCGAGCAGCTCCGGCTGTACGAAGACGTCGAGGTGCCGCTTGCGCCGGTCCTAGCGAAGATGGAATCCGCCGGCGTTACGATCGACGCCCGCGAGCTCGAGATCGTCGGCGCGGAGGTCGAGGCGGCCGCGGCGCGTCTGCAAAAACAGATTCACGACTTCGCGGGCGAAGAGTTCAACATCGGCTCGCCGCAGCAGCTCGGCAACGTGCTCTTCGGAAAGCTGCAAATTCCGGGCGGCAAGAAGACGAAGACTGGTTGGGCCACCGGCGTCGAGGTCTTGCAAGGCTTGTCGCGCGAGTACCCGATCTGCGCGCTCGTGCTGGAGTGGCGCGAAGTCACGAAGCTTAAGAACACGTACATCGACGTGATCCCGCGGCTCGTCGATCCGCGCGACCGGCGCTTGCGGACCGACTTCAATCAGGCCGCGACCGCGACCGGCCGCCTCTCCTCGACCAACCCTAACCTGCAGAACATCCCGGTTCGCGGAGAGCTCGGTCGCCGCATCCGCCGCGCGTTCGTCGCGCGCGACGACGACTACGTGCTGCTCGCCGCGGACTACAGTCAGATCGAGCTCCGGCTGATGGCGGAGCTCTCCGGCGACGCCGCGATGCGCGCGGCGTTCCGCGAGTCGGCGGACATTCACGACTACACCGCGCGCCAGATCTTCAACGTCCCCGCAGACGTCTTAGTCGACGGCAATCAGCGGCGCATGGCTAAGAGCGTCAACTTCGGTCTCTTCTACGGCATGTCGGACTTCGGTCTCGCGCAGCGCCTCGAGATCAGCCGCGCCGAGGCGAAGGAGATGACGGCCGCGTACTTCGCTCGCTTCCCCGAGGTCCGCGCCTACATCGATAACACGATCGAAGAGGGCCGCCGCACGGGCTACGTGTCGACGATTCTCGGGCGCCGCCGCTACATGCCGGGATTGATCTCCGGGAACTACATGTTACGGGCAGCGGCGGAGCGCGAGGCGACCAACGCGCCGCTCCAAGGCAGCGCAGCCGACCTGATGAAGCTCGCGATGGTGCGCATCGACCGGGCGCTGGAAGAGGCGCGCCTCGACGCGGCGATGCTGCTCCAGATCCACGACGAGCTGATCTTCGAGGTGCGCAAACGCGATCTGCGGCGCGTCTCGGCGCTCGTGCGCGATCACATGGAGAACGTCATCGAGCTATCGGTGCCGCTCGAGGTCACGCTCAAGTCGGGACGCAACTGGTACGACGTCGAGCCAATCGGCGACGAGGCGTTCGAGCGTGTATAGCCTCGCGTTCTGGCTGGCGGCGGCGTTGCCGATCGTCGTCGTCCACGCGCCGCACGCGGACCTCACGCTCGAGGTCGCGCGGACCGAAGCGCAGCGCGAGTATGGCTTGATGAACCGCACGCAGATCGCGCCGCGCACCGGCATGATCTTCGTGTTCGGCGGCGATGCGCCGGTCGCGTTCTGGATGAAGGATACGCTCGTTCCGCTCGACATGCTGTTCATCGCCGCCGACGGCACCGTGCGTCGCGTCTTCGCCAACGTCGCCGTCGTGCCGCGCTCGCTGCCCGACGCGGACATCCCGCGCGAGAGCGACGTCGCGAAATACGTGATCGAGCTAAGCGCCGGCGAGGCGGCTAAAGACGGGATCGCGCCGGGCGTGCGGCTCAACCTGCGGAGCGTTCCTTCCGCGCAATAAATGCCCGAACTGCCGGAGGTTGAGACGATCGTCCGCGGTCTGGCCGGAACGATCGTGGGAAGGACCATCGAGCGCGCGGAGCTGCGGCTTGCGAAGATGGCGATCGCGCCGTCCGGCACGCGTTTCGAGCGGGCCGTCGCCGGCGAGCGGATCGCGGGCATCCGCCGGCGGGGGAAATATGCGGTCATCGAGCTCTGCTCGGGCCGCTGCCTGGTCACGAGCCTGCGCATGACCGGCCGGCTCGTGGTCGCGCGCGCCGCGGCGCCGGAGTACCCGGGGACGCATCTGTTGCTGCACCTCAGCGGTGGCCGGCACTTGCGCTTCTCGGACGTGCGCACTTTCGGGCGTATGCGGCTCGTCGCCCCGGGGGAAGCGTGGGACCGGGAGCTCGGCGTCGAGCCGTTGTCCACAGACTTTACACAGCAGGCCTTTGCGGGTATGCTGGCGGGGCGGACGACGCCGATCAAGGTATTGCTCCTCGATCAGCGGCGCATCGCAGGCATCGGCAACATCTATGCATGCGAGGCGCTCTGGGAAGCCCGGGTACGTCCGAGCCGGCCCGCCCGGGCATTGACGAAACCGGCGATCCGCCGCTTACGTCACGCCATCGTCGAAGTTTTGCAGCGCGCGATCTCGATGCGCGGAACGAGCGTCGACGACTACGTTGACGCCGGCGGACTGCAGGGAAGTTTTCAGAACGACCTTAGCGTCTACGGCAGGCTCGGTCGAGAATGCCGGCGATGCGGTACCGGCAGGATCGTTCGAACGGTTCTGGCACAGCGCGGCACGTGGTGGTGTCGCCGGTGCCAAAGGTAAGTAAAATTTATGAAAGTGGGAATTTCAAATCTCTACAACTGAAGTAGCTCCGATCAACTACGAGGAAGATCAACTGGCGCTAGAGCAGCGCCTGTACGAAGAATCGCTGCGGGTCCTCGACGAGGGCCAAGTGCTCACGGGCTCGATCGTCCAAAAGGACAAAGACGAAGTGCTCGTCGACGTAGGCGGGAAATCCGAAGGCGTCCTCCCGTTCCGCGAGCTCTCGCTCGCCGTGGATCCCAAACTACTGCGCGTCGGCGATACGCTTGAGGTCATGGTCCATCGCATCGACGAGATGGATGGCACGCTCTTTTTATCCGAGCGCCGCGCCCGCGCGCTGAAGACGTGGGAAAAGGTGATCGAGGCGCACGACCGCGACGAAATCATCGAGGCGACGGTCACGCAGGTCGTCAAGGGCGGAGTGCTCGTGGATCTCGGCATGCGCGGCTTCGTGCCGGCGTCGCAGATCCGGCGGCAGCCCGTCGGAAACCTCGACGAGCTCGTCGGCCAGCATCTGCGCTTGAAAGTGATCGATCTCGATCACAAGCGACATCGCGTCGTGCTGTCGCAGCGACTCGTCCTCGAGGAAGAGCTCCAGGCCAAGAAACAGGAGCTGCTCGATACGCTCGAAGTGGGCCAGATCCGGGAGGGCGTCGTGGTGCGTCTCGCCGATTTCGGCGCGTTCGTCGACCTCGGCGGAATCGACGGTCTGATTCACAACAGCGAGCTGTCGTATGCGCGGATCAAGCACCCGTCGGAGGTCGTCAAGATCGGAGACGTCGTTCAGGTCGAGATCATGAAGTTCGATCCGGACGCCAAGAAGGTGAGTCTCTCGCTCAAACACGCGCTTCCGGATCCATGGGATCAATACGCCGACCGGCTCTACGAGACGAACAAGCTTTCCGCGCAAGTCGTCAAGGTGACGCCGAACTACCTGCTCGTCGAAGTCATCCCGGGAATCTTGGCGATGGTTCCCAAGGGCGAGTTCGACGCGTCCGCCCAGTTCGCGGCGGGACAAGAGGTCGAAGTCACGTTGCTGACGATCAACCACGCCACGCGCCGCATCACGGCGTCGATCCAGCACGTCGCCGACGTTCCGCCCGAAGAGATCGAGCAGTATGCGGTCGAGGAAGAAATCGAGGTCCCTGCCACCCCCAACGCGAGTTCGGAGCCGCCGCCGGAAGGCTCGTAAGATGGCGCCGTGCGCGTTGGACTGACCGGCGGCATCGGGGCGGGGAAGAGTCAGGTCGCGACGTACTTCGCCGAACTCGGTGCCTTCGTGGTCGATACCGACGCCATCGCGCGCGAGGTCGTGGCGCCGCACAGCGACGGATTGCTGCAGATCGCGCACGTTTGGCCGAAGGTCGTGCGTAACGGCGTGCTCGACCGGGCCGCTTTGGCCGAGATCGTCTTCAGCGACCCGGCGGCGCGCGAGCGCCTCAACGCCCTGCTCCATCCGCACATTCGACGGCGCGCCATGGAGCGCGAGGCCTTGGCCAAGCCCGGCCAGCTTGTCGTCCACGTGGTGCCGCTGCTGTTCGAAACTGGGTATGATCGTCTCGTTGACAAGTCGGTGTTGGTCGTGGCTCCGGTCGAGCAGAGGATCGCGCGCGTCGTAGAGCGCGACCGCATCGACGAGGCGCGCGTGCGCGCGCGGATTGCGACACAAATCGCACCCGAGGAAGCGCACCCTCGCGCGGACTTCATTATTGAGAACGACGGCAACCTCGACCACCTGCAGGAGCGTACGCGCGAGGTCTTCGCCGCCCTGTCTTAAGGAAGTCTTCATCTGGGCCGGCAGAAAGCGGCGCCCGGAGGGCCTGCGGGCCAAAATTCTCAGCAAATCCTGAGTTTACCGAGCGCTTGTATGGGAAAGAGTACTTCTATCCATTCAACAGAGAGGATCAGACATGGCACAAGAGTCAGGGCAGGCCGGCGGCATGAGTGTTCGCGAGGCGGGCCGTCGCGGCGGCGAGCGCGTGAAGGCCAAGTACGGCTCCGAATTCTACGAAGAGATCGGCCGTAAGGGCGGCGAGGCTACCAAGAGCAAGTACGGCCCGTCGTTCTACGAGGTCATCGGACAGAAAGGCGGTCAGCGCCCGAAGCGTAAGGCTGCGGCCTCTTAGGGTACAACTAACGCACACCGATGGCTGAAAAGCATGACCGCGCGGGCAAGCGCGAGATGTCCGTGCGGGAGGCTGGCAAGAAGGGCGGCGACACTGTTCGCGACCGTTACGGGTCGACGTTCTACGAAGATATTGGACGCAAGGGCGGGAAGGCGACGCGCGACCGCCACGGCGTCGAGTTCTACGAGTCCATCGGTCAAAAAGGCGGCAAGGTAGTCAAGGAAAAGTACGGTTCCGACTTTTACGAGGAGATCGGACACAAAGGCGGTCAGAAAGTCAAGAAGCTGATCGCCGAAGCGAAGAAAAAACTGAGCGACGAGAACGGTTGACGCACGTTAGCGGCGGATGTCGACCGCGCCGCTCAGCTTCCCGAGGTGGATGGTATTGTCGTCGAAGTTGACGGTGATACCGTCGATCCTCATCGTTTGGTCTCCCGAGTGGACGTAACTCGGATGCGTCATGCGTAACAGCTTGGCGTCGTTCGTCCAGGTGACGAGGTCCGTATCGAACGCTCGGCGCTGCGGGTCGTCAATGCGTTCGATGTGGACCTTTCCCACCGCGGTGAAGTCCAGCGACTCGATGTTGAGCCGGATGTGGGCCGCGGAGATTCGCAGGTACGGTTTCCCTTTACGGAAGACGATGCCGTTGCGCACGCCGTCCACGGTTCCGCTCATCCCGTCGGGGGAGAGGTGCGCGCGGTCGTAGTCGAAGCTCCACGACTTCGTGCTGATGTGATTGTTCATTACGTGTCCGCCGTGGAGGTCGATCGGCGTCTGCCCGGGCGGCAGAGGCGGCGTGCCGCGGCCTGCCAGGGCGATCTCAACGACCACCCAGACGATGAATACGGCTCCCGCCAAGAAGGCGAGACGCCGCACGAGCTTCTTCCTTCTACCATTCATCGGCGCCAACGTCCGATTCGGCCGCCGGCAGCGGCAATAAGTGGAGTAACGGCAGCGCGTACAACCCGATCAGCATCAAGGCGATACTGGTTGGACCAATTCGCGAAAAGACCGTTGGAACGGGTGGCCCAACGCGTCCGCTGACGATTGTCCGGCGCGCCAGCCCGGCGCGTTCCAGCCAGATTCCGTCCGGTGCGATGATGCCGCTGACCCCCGTCGCGGCGGCCCGCACGACGTAGACGCCGCTCTCGATGGCCCGCAGCTGCGCGATTTGAGCGTGCATGTAGGGACCCGACGTCTCTCCGAACCACGCGTCGTCCGTGCTGATGACCAGCAGCTGTGCGCCTTTGCGCACCTGCGCGTAGGCGAGGTCGGCGAAGGCGGATTCCCAACAGACGAGTGGCCCGATCGGCAGTGCGCTGGTCGGATAGACGCCATCGACGCGTCCCGGCGTCAGCCCGCCGTTGAGGTTGCCAATGTACGGCAGCCACGAGAGGAAGGCCCGACCCGGAAACCATTCCGCAAACGGAACGAGCTGCCGCTTGTGGTAGATCGAGTACGCGCCGTTCGGCGCGAAGACGTAGAGCGCGTTGTAGATCGCCGGCCCCGCAACGTCGAGGCTCCCCGCGACTATCGTCGCGTGAGTCCGTCGCGCGAGGTTCTCGAAGCGCGTCACTAATTCCGGATTGCCCTCGAGGTCCGTCGTGATGACGGTCTCCGGCCACACGACGAGCCGAGGGTGCTTCGTCGCCGCGACGCGCGTCATCGCAGAGTAGCGGCGCACTGCAAGCCCGAGGGAGTTCCATTTGAACGACTGCGCGATGTTTCCCTGAATCGCCGCGACACTGATCGTCGGCGGCGCAAGCGTGCGCGCCGGCCAACCCATCCAAGCCGCGACCGTCGCGACGAACACAGCCGCTACCGCGATCCCGAATCGACGCCACGCCTGCCTGTGCAACGCGTCCGCACCGTATGCACCGAGCACGCATAACGCAAACGTAATTCCGTACGTTCCCGCATAAGCGGCGATGGCGCGCAGCGGCGTGTCGGCCTGCGTGTAGCCCAGCTGGTCGAACGGCACGGCTAGCGCGCCGATCGAGCGCAGCCATTCGCAGACCGTGAACGCTGCCGCTGCTCCCAACGGAGCGATCGCTCGATGCATGCGCCCGTAAGCAAAGGCTGCCAAGACCCCCGCCAGTGCGAAGAACGGCGCCTCGACCAGCGCGGGTCCGAGCGCGAGAAAAGGGCCGAAGACGCCGATGTAGTGACCGACCGTGTGCCCGACCCATGCGAAATCGAGCGCGAAGAAGATCAATCCCGCGAACCAACCGAGGAGCGCTGCGCGCTTCCAGGAAGCTCCTTGCCACACCCAGAACAGCGCGCCAGTCCCAAACGGGACGAGCCATGCTGCGCCGAACTTCGGGAATGCCGCCGACAACGCCAAGGCTGCGCAAACAGCGATTCCCACGTCGCGCACGGCGGTCGAGGAGAGCATGATTCGTAAATTGAATTTCGGTTTTATCGTCGTGTTTGTAACGGCGTTCATCGTTGCGGCGTGCGGTCGTCAGGTAACGCCGAACCCTCCGGGGCTCGGTCCGGGCGGCGCTCCTCCTGGGTATCTAGCCATACACTTTGACGTATCGGCACCCTTCAACTTCTCCAACTATCGGTACATGGTCGTATTCAACACGACCGGCAACGGCTTCACGCCTTCGACCGACACCCTCCAAACGAACTGGCGCGGATACTCCTTCGCCGCGGTGGCGCTCGGCAACGGCGTCGCGTCGTCGGCCGAGGCCGTCCAGTTCGTGCCGAACAAGAATCCGCACATACCGCCGAACTGGCTCACGCTTGGCACGACGCCGAATCAATTTTCGTTCAATCTCAACAGCAACGGGAGCGGCACCGAGTTCTCGATCCTCGCGCAAAAGTCGATCTTCAAAGGCATCGCCTCCCCCTCTCCGTCTCCGAGCGCCAGCCCATCGGAAAACTGGACCTTCAACGCCTTTACCACGCAGGCCGGAAACCAAGGGCAGTGGTTCTTTCTCGACTCTATGGGGCCGGGCGGCCCCGTCGACCCGCAGTTCGTTTCGCCGACGCTGAACATGACGACGTGCTTCGATAACACCTATTACGCGTACGACATGTCGGTGCCCGATCCAGCCGCACAAATCGTCAGCGTCGAGATATCGAACAACCCCCTCGTAAACCACTGTTAGTCCGAGTCGCGCCGCGATTGATCTTCGCGTCCGTGCCGCTCGACCTGTCGCAGTTCGGCCATGCTAATTTTTAAAACCGACCTTTAACTGCCGATGGTCGTCGGACGGCTCGAAAGCGCGAGCAAGAGATTCAGAAGTTGAAGGTCGTCGGCACCACCGGTTGTGGCGAGCCGATTTGGAAGACCGCGGTTTGCGTCGGGAAGGCCAGCAGATTGAGTCCGACGTTGATGGCTTGCTGCGACTCGTTGTAAAGAACCATCAGCTGGTAGCAGTTGCCGATCGTGCGCGTGTAGTAGATGATCTTGTCCGAGAAGAACTCGCCGAGCCCGAGTGAGGGCCGCCAGTTGATGTTGGTGACGAACTGTATTGACGCGTCGCGACCGAAGGGCGTGGAGAGCTGCAAGTTCGTCGTTTCGAAGCCCATGCCGGGTCCCGGGATGAACGAACCGCTGAGCAGCACGACGGAGCGCGGCGACGGCTTCGCGGTGAGCTGGTAGCTCAGCGGCTGCGCGACGCCGTCGAAGTTGGTCGACCAGCCCAGCGAGAGCGCGTAGACGTCGTCGTTGAAGATGCGCAGCATGTCTTGCGCGTTCTTCGTGTTCATCGTGGGCTGCTGATCGAGGTATTGGAACGGCACGAGCGCGGGACCGTTATAGTTCGCCTCGTTGTAGGTCAGCGTGTTGACCATGTGCGAGTTGATCGGCGTGGTCAAGCTGAGATCTTGCTCGATCGCCGCCTTGAGGTCGCCGGTGCCGTAGGCGTATTGGTCGACCGTTACGGTGCCCTCGAAGTCGCTACCCAAGACCTTCGCGTCTACCGGCCCGGCGACGAGGTTGGCGTCGCCGCGCCAGGTCGCGAGGCTCTGCGGCTCGCCCTGACCGGAGGGTTGGCTGTACTCGCCGACGGTGAGCTGCGCGGACAGTGGGATGACGAAGTGCTGGAAGAAGTCGCTGGGCCGGACTTGGAACTCCGGAATCTTGTTGATCCCAACGGCCTGCTGCGAGTAGATCTTGTCGAACTCCATCTGGTAGTCGGCGCCCGTGGTCGTGTACTGCATCAAGTAGTCGAACTCGGACTGATTGTTGAACTGCGTTATGTTGCCGAAGCTGGCGCTGCTGTCGCTGATGTTGTACGTGGTGGTTTGGTTGAGATTCTGGTTGAACTGTCGCGTGTCGCTGAAGGTAAAGCTGTTGCTGCTGGATTGTCCGCCGACCCCGCTGTGCGCGAAGCTGTAGTTCTGTGAGGTCTGCGCGGTCTGGTGGACGATGGACTCGCTGATGGACTCGTTGGGCGGGATGCTGACCAACGGACCATAGTTGGATTGGTAGCTGAGCTGGAAGTTTCCGCGCAGGTGCTGTGAAAAATTCTCCTGCTCCGCGAGGGCCAGGTTCGTCTGCCGCCCGCCGCCGGTCTGATTGTTGATCGTATAGACGTTGACGCTGACGCTGCGGCGGCCTTTCTTGCTCGAGTAGAAGCCGACGTAGCCGAGGCCGAGCCCGAGCTTCGTGAAATAGTTGACGATGTAGTAGCCGTAGTAGTACGCGTCCTTGCCGAACGGGATCTGGATCTTGATCCAGGCGCCCTCGTACGAATCGTATCCGACTTCGGGGAACCAGTGCGCGTGAGCGCGTTGGTTCTCGACGGTGCGCAACGGAATGATCAGCAGCGGCAGGTAGAAGACCGCCGCCAGACCGAGCCAGAGCACCGCCTTGTGGATGACGATCTTGTCTCCGGGATAGACCTCCATGTCCTTGCCGGTGATGTGATAGCCGCCGCGTGGGTTCTCGCAGGTCGTGACGTACGGATTGAGACCGTGGGCGGTCCCGTCGGGATCGGTGTGCAGGTCGCTGGCCGAGAAATGGACCAAGCCGCGCTGTACGCCTTCGTCGCTCGCGCCCTTGCCGTTCGTAAGCTTAGCCGTCTGCGCGACCGTGTCGAAGACGATGACGTCGCCGGTCAGCACCGAGTTGTGCTCGTGGTTGATCAGGAACGGATGGCCTGTGATCGTGATCGTCCGGTTCCCGTCATAGTGCGCCTTGTCGCCGACGATCTCTTCGTCGCCGTAGTACACGTGGACGTTGCCGATGGCGTCGCTCGGCTGCCCGCGCTCGCGGTTGCCGCTCCACGTGTCCGAGATGATGGCGACGAAGCCGGGCGCAAGCGTCGGCACGCCGGTCGGCTCGGGCGTGGGCTCCGGCGTGGCCTGGCCGGCCGGCGGTATCGGCGGCGGCGTCTCGCCGCCGCGGATCAGGAAGATTGGCTCGGTGGATACCGCCGGGTTCGGCGTCGCGGTGGGGACGGGCGGCGGCGTGACGGCGGGCGTGTGCCCCGGCAGCGGATGCGGCGTCGCGTTGAGCGTGTACGTGCCGTTGCCGACGCCCTGCGGCACCGCCGGCGGACCTGGCGTCTGCGCCGGGGCCGGGCTCGCAGTCGCGCCCGGCGTGGGGCTGCCTTGCGGCGTGGGCGTTGCCTGGGCGATCGTCGTCTGGGCGCCGCTTGAGGAGTCTTGAGCGTAGCGCTGCGCGCAACTCTGGCCGTTGAGCAGCGACAACGCCAGCTGTTCTTGCGGATCCCCGTCCGCGGCCGGCGCGCCGGCCGGTACGACCCAGGCGACGAAAGCGGCGAAAGCGGTGATCGCGGCTATGCCGCGATTGCGCGCCACCCGCGCGTCAGCGCTCTTCCAGGAGCAGCAGAAGCGCACCGGCTGTCCCCATGATAATGTTCGGCAACCACGCGGCGAGATAGGGATTGAGCGCTCCATTGCGGCCGAACGCGGCGGCCGCGGACACCATCAAGTAGTAGACGAAAAACGCGATGATCGAGAGCGCGATGCCGAGCGTCTTGCCACGCTTTCCGAAGCGCAGCGCGAGCGGTAGCGCTACCACGACGCCGATGATGCACGAGAACGGCCACGCGAGCTTGTCCGCGAGATTGATCTGGAGGTTGCCCATCGCCGTGCCGCCGATGCCTTGCTGCTGCAGCGCGTTGACCTGCGTGCGCAACGACTTGCTGCTCATGGTCCAGGGGTCGTTGTTGACCTGACTCACGAACTGCGAGGCCGTTTCGCCCAACGGCAGGCCGATGATAACGCTGTTGACGCGCTGCTGGTTCGTCAGGAATCCGTCGTTGTTGAATCGCGTGTCGATGACGTCGTGCAGCACGAGCGTACTGCCCTGCACCGTGGCGCTCTTTGCCTGGAGCGTTTCGTTCCACATTCCGTATTTCGCCGGCTTGAATATCTGCACGTCCATCATGGTCTTGTTGTCCGGGGCGACTTGCGTCACGTAGAACGTGTTGCCCGTATCGGGATCCTTGCGAAAGAACTGTGGTTCCACGGGCAGCGCGTCGGTGTGATAGATGATTTGATAAAAAGTGCGGGTGGAAAGGTCGACGGAGCGCGGCGCGACAAATTCGTTGATGCCGTAGGATAAGGCGAACATCGCGAGGCCGAAGACGAACGGCGACAGCACGATGCGCATTACCGGGATGCCGGCGGTGCGCATTGCGGTCACCTCGTTGTCGCCCATCACGCGGCCGATCGCCAGCAGTGCGGCGAAGAGGCTCGCGAACGGAAACGCCATCGGCGTTGCCTGCGGAATCCGGAAGAGGACGAAGCGCAGCACGAGAAAGAACGGCGCGTGTTGGTTGATGATGTAATCGGCCGCGAGAAAGAAGATGTTGAGGGCCCAAAACAACAGGAACGCGCCGAGCGCAAACAAGAACGGGCCGACCATTTCTCGCAGCAGATAGCCGTCGAGAATGGGTATGCGAAGCGGCCACGCGCTGACGCGACGGAGCGGCTGCAGATGCGTCAGCGTTGCCAAAGAGCGGAGGCGATTCCTAGTAGCTGCGGTACGCGTTGATCACGCGCACGACGTACGCGCGCGTCTCGGGATACGGGGGCACGCCGTGATAGCGATCGACGGCCCCGGGGCCGGCGTTGTAGGCGGCTACCGCGAGCGTGACGTTGTTGTGATAATGACGAAGCAGCGTATGGAGATAGCCGGTGCCGCAGTGCACGTTTTCGACCGGGTCGAACGGATTGCCGATGCCGCAGCCGGCGGACGTGCCGGGCATGAGCTGCATCAATCCCTGGGCCCCCGCGATGCTGACCGCAGAGGGATTGCCCGCCGACTCGGCCATCATCACGGCCCGTATCAGGCCGGCCGGGACGCCGTCGGTTTGCGCGGCACCGTCGACCAGCGAGCTAAGGGTGGCGGGGTCGAGCGAGTGGGAGGCGTACGGCAGGTAACCGCCGCCGGCGCACCCGTACAGCAGGCCGAGAAGTCCGCAAAGCCCGACCAGTCGACTCATGGCACCTGCGCCTTTCTTC
The DNA here is from genome assembly GCA_035544215.1 of Candidatus Binatia bacterium. Classification (GTDB taxonomy): domain Bacteria; phylum Vulcanimicrobiota; class Vulcanimicrobiia; order Vulcanimicrobiales; family Vulcanimicrobiaceae; genus Cybelea. The sequence continues at coordinate 1,518,913 of DATKHY010000007.1, forward strand.
TCATCCCGTAAGCAGGCCTGGCAGGCAGGCCACCGTCGGACTCCGCAATTTTCCGATGGATTTCCGGCTGGGGCACCGCTAGAGTCATAGACATGCCGAAAACGAATCTCAACGCCGACCTCATTCACGATGTCTGCCGGTACGTCGAGGATCATAGCGACGAAGCCTTGACGCTGGCTGAGCTTGCCTCGCACGCCTCGATGAGCCGCTTTCATTTCGCCCGCACGTTCAAAGCCGTGGTGGGCGTAACGCCCAAGCAGTACCTCGCCACGGTTCGCCTGCGCAAGCTCAAGGACGGCCTAGGCAAGGCCCGATCCATCGACCGAGCCGCGCACGACGCCGGATACGGCTCGACCAGCCGCATCTACGAACGCGCCGCCTCGAGTTTGGGAATGACGCCGGCGCAGTACCGCCGGGGCGGCGAAGGCGTCTCGATCTCCTACGCGTCGTTTCCGACGCCGATCGGACTGATGATGATCGGTGCGACGGACCGCGGCATCTGCTTCGTGGGATTCGGCGATGCTCCGGATGAGTTGCTCGAACGCTTACGGGCGGAGTATCGCAACGCGCACGTCGAGCCGATGCGCGAGCCATACCACGCCGACTTCGTCGCCTGGGTGGACGCGATCTCGCGTCACCTCGCGGGAGAGATTCCGCGGCCGGAGCTTCCGCTCGACATCCACGCGACGGCCTTTCAAATGCGCGTGTGGAAGTATCTGCAGACGATCCCGTCCGGCGACGTCGCATCATATGGAGAAGTCGCGAGCGCGATCGGATCGCCCAATGGTGCGCGCGCCGTCGCGCGAGCGTGCGCGCAAAATCCGGCCGCGGTGCTCATTCCGTGCCATCGGGTGATACGGGGTTCGGGAAATCTCGGCGGCTATCGCTGGGGAATCGCTCGCAAGCGCGGACTGATCGACAAAGAGCGCGCGGCCAAGGCCGCCAACGCGTGACGGCCTACGATCTCGTCGTAATCGGAACGGGAAGTTCCGGAAATGCCGTCGCCACGACTTGCGCGCGTGCCGGCAGGCGCGTTGCAATCGTCGACGAGCTTCCCTACGGCGGCACGTGCGAGCTGCGGGGCTGCGATCCGAAGAAGGTGCTCGTCGGAGCCGCGGAGCTGATCGACTGGTGCGATCGCATGCGCGGCAGCGGTTTCTCCGGCGAGGCGCGGATCGACTGGCCCGAGCTGATGCGCTTCAAGCGCACGTTCACCGACCCGGTTCCGCAGCAGCGGGAAGAAAGCTACAGCGCACTCGGAATCGAGACGTATCACGGCCAGGCGCGCTTCGTCGATCCGGCGACGATAAGCGTTGGGGATCGACGGCTCGAGACGCGTCACGTCGTCCTGGCCACCGGCGCGCGGCCGGCGAACCTCCAGATCGCGGGCGAAGAGCACCTGATCACCAGCACCGACTTCCTTGACTTGGAACGGATGCCGCGTCGCGTCGCGTTCATCGGCGGCGGCTATATCGCGTTCGAGTTTGCGCACCTCGCGGTACGCGCAGGCGCGGCGCCCGTCATTCTGCAGCGCGGCCCGCGCGTGCTGACCGGCTTCGACCCGGGCCTGGTCGACGCGCTCGTCGACGTCAGCGGGGCGGTCGGGATCGACGTGCGCGTCCAGTGCGAAGTGCACGCGGCCGAGAAGATCGCGGCCGGCTTCGTCGTGAGCGGTATCGCCGGCGGAGAGGAGTTTTCCCTCGAGTGCGACCTGGTCGTTCACGCGGCGGGTCGCATCCCGGATCTCGACGACCTCGATCTTGCCGCCGGCAACGTGCAGCGAACCGACAAGGGCGTCGCGGTCAACGAGTTTTTGCAGAGCCGCAGCAACGCCGCCGTCTATGCGGTCGGCGACTGCGCCGATGGGGGTGGCCTGCCGCTCACGCCGACCGCATCGGTGGAGGGCGAAGTCGCGGCGCGCAACCTCCTCGAGGGCAATCGGCACTCCGTCGATTTCGCGGGCCTCGTCAGCATCGTGTACACGATTCCGCCGCTCGGGTCGACCGGCCTCACGCAGGCGGCGGCCGACGAGCGGGGCCTGCGCTGCACGGTCGGCGCCGCCGACTCAACGCAATGGTACTCGTCGCGGCGGATACACGCGCGGCGTTCGGCATTTCGCGTGATCGTCGAGGACTCGACCGGACGGATCCTCGGCGCGCACGTTCTCGGTCCGCACGCCGAGGAGTTGCTCAACGTCTTCTCGCTCGCGATTCGCGCTCAGATCCCGGCTGCGACTCTGGGAGGCGCGCTCTTTGCATACCCGACGGCGTCGTCCGACATCGCCGGAATGCTCCAAGGCTCCAAATAACCGCTTAGCACTCACTACCTAAGAGCGCTAAAGCGCTTCACTTTGTTGTGCCGCCCCTCCGAAGCGGGCCTTCGAAATCTTGCCTTAGCCCTGCCTGGGGCGTATAGTGGTGGGAAGTAGTGTGTAGTGGTGCCTTACGGAGGGGTTTGTGCACGCGGAGCTCCCGCGTTTCGCGGGTTCGGAGCAACATGCTCTCGACCACAAGGGGCGTCTCATCGTACCCGCCCGCTTTCGCGAGCGGCTCGGTCCGCAATTTGTCCTAACCATCGCCCCTCCGGATCCATGTCTCGCGCTCTATCCCAGCGCCACGTGGGTCGAGGCCTGCGGCCGCCTCGAGTCGGTATCCCAAAAAGACGAAGCCTATCGGCGCTTTCTCCGCTACCTGTTCGCCCATACGGAAGAGGTCGCGTGCGACGCGCAGGGCCGCGTCGTCGTGCCGTCGCTGCTGCGCTCGTACGCGGGCATCGAACGCTTCGTCGTTTCCGTGGGCCTGCTGACCCGCATCGAAATTTGGGCGAAGGAGCGCTACGCCTTCGAGTCGCCGCCGGAGGGCGACGTTCCGCGCTTCATGGCCGAGTTCGGGCTGTAGGCGTCAGGCGTAAGCGATGTGGTGCCGATGTGATGCACGTCTCGGTGCTTGTGGAGCCGGCCCTGGAGTACTTGGCGATCCGGCCGGATGGGATCTACGTCGATGCGACGTTCGGAGCGGGCGGTCATTCCCGTGCGATCCTGCAGCGCCTTCGAGACGGCCGTTTGATTGCACTCGATGCCGATCCGAGTGCTGCTGCGGCGGAGATCGCCGATCCGCGCTTCACCTTCTTTCACGACAATTTCCGGAACCTCGACCGCGTCCTCGATCGAGCCGGCATCGGCTCGATCGACGGCGTTCTCTTCGACTTGGGAGTTTCGTCGATGCAACTTGACGATCCGGAGCGTGGATTTTCGCTCGCGAAATCCTCGCCGCTGGACATGCGCATGGATCCGGCCGTCGGGCCGAGCGCATACGAGATTCTGGCGACCGCCAGCGAGGGCGAGCTCGCCGATATCTTCTTCGCGTACGGCGAGGAGCGCTCGGCGCGGCGAATTGCGCGCGCGATCGTGGCGCGCCGCGCGCTCGGCGAGCTGCCCAACACCGCGGCCGAGTTCGCCGGCCTCGTGGCGGGCGTCGTGCGCCGGCCGGGCCGGCGCGAGCGGATTCATCCCGCGACGCGCGTCTTTCAGGCTCTGCGCATCGCGGCCAACGACGAGCTCGACGCTCTGCGCGATGGCTTGCGAAGCGCGATCGGCCGGCTGCGCTCCGCGGGACGCGTCGTCGCGATCAGCTTTCATTCGCTCGAAGACCGCATCGTCAAGCGGACGTACCGCGACGACGCGCGGCTCGACGTGCTCACGAAGCGCCCGATCCTCCCGTCCGAGGAAGAGATCGCGCAGAACCGTCGCGCCCGCAGCGCCAAGCTGCGCGCCGCGCAGCGAAAGGCGAGCTGAATGATCCAGCCACAGCGACACGACCGAACCATACGCATCGGTAATCCTCGGGCCGTGCGCGCCGCAACCCAACGGCGCAAGGCGCGTAAGAAGCGCGCTCGTTACGTCGGCGTCACGCGCACGCTTGCGGTACTCACCGCTGTGCTGGCGCTGCTCATGAGCTACGTCGTACTGACGTCGAGCCTGACCGGCCTGAGCTACGCGGTCGCCAAAGCGCAGGCCAACCGCGAAACTCTTCAAGAGGAGACGATGCGGCTCGACGACCGCATTGCGGCGCTGCGTTCCGACGACCGCCTCTCGCAGCTTGCGGCGCGCCTCGGAATGACGGAGCCGGCGCGCCTCGCGGTCGTGCGCATCGCAGTGCCGCGAGTCGTCCGGGCCAAGCCGTCCTTCCCGGTGCTGTCGTCGCTCGCCGGATTCTTCGCTCCGGCCGTGGCACGCCAGCAGTAGCGGCGCCGCGGCTTCAATGCATCAGCGGACCTTTGCGCGCGTCGCCCCGATGCGCGCGAGGCTGTTCTTTTACGCGTGCATGGTCGTCGCGCTCTTTCTCGCGTGGCGCCTGAGCGTCGTGCAAGGGCTCGATGGACGGCTCTACGCCAAGGAGGCACTGGCGCAGCGCTCCGACACGGTCGAGGTGTTCGCGCGCCGTGGCAGCATCTTAGACCGCAACGGCAACGTCCTCGTGCGCTCCATGCCGTCCGAGAGCGTCTACGCCATACCGAGAGAGATCCTCGATCCCGATGCAACCGCCGCGAAGCTCCGAACGATCTTCGGCAAACTCGATCCCGGCGTGGTCGCGGCGCTGCACGATCGGCATCTTTGGTTCGTCTGGATCGCGCGCAAAGTATCGCACGATCTCGCGCAGCGTGTGCGCGCATTGGACGGCCCGGGCATCGCGCTCAAGGAGGAAGACACGGGGTTGCGGGTCGACACCAGCGGATCGCTGGCCTCGACGGTGCTCGGGTTCGTCGGTACCGACGAAAACGGCTTGGACGGCGTCGAATATGCCTACGACGACGTACTGCGCGGCCGGTCGGGGCGAGTCACGCTCGAAGCCGATCAGTTCGGCCGTCCGATTCCGTTCGGGCTCGAGCGCGTCGTAACGCCCGCGCAGGCCGGCTCCACCGTGCAGCTGACGCTCGATCCGTACCTCCAATTCGTTGCGGAGCACGCGCTTCGCCAACAGGTGCGCGCGTTTCACGCGCTCGACGGTACCGCGATCGTGATGGATCCGTGGACCGGGGAGATCCTCGCGTTGGCTAATCTCCCGGACTTCGATCCGAACCGTTTCTGGAAATTCGACGACGACGCGCGCCGCGACCGAGGGGTGATGGATGCGTACGAGCCGGGCTCGACGTACAAGCTCATCACGGCGGCGGCGGCGCTGGATTCGCGCAAGGTCACCTGGACCAGCCGCTTCCCCGCACGCGACACGATCGAAGTAGGCGGGCGCACGATTCACAACGCGGAAGATGGCTTCATGGCCGGCACCGGCGGAAGCGAAACGCTGGAACAGATCGTCGAGTTTTCGCACAACGTGGGTGCGGCGGAAGTCGGCCTCTCGATAGGGGCGAAGACATTTTACGCGATGGAACGCAAGGCCGGCTTCGGAGACCCAAGCGGCGTCGGTCTGCCGGGCGAGAATCCCGGCATCGTCCCGCCTCCCTCCCAGTGGAGCGGTTCATCGCTCGCGACGATGTCGTTCGGTCAAGGTGTCTCCGTGACGCCGCTAGCGATGGCACGCTACTACTGCGCGGTCGCGAACGGCGGGAATCTCATGGAACCGCACATCGTGCGCGCCGTCTACGACCAGCAAGGCAAGCTCGTGCGGCGCGTCACGCCGAGGATCGTGCGGCGCGTCTTCTCGCAGCACACCGCGGAAGAGCTGCGGACGATCCTGCGAGCGGTCGTCTTGCATGGTACCGGCGACCCGACGGCACAGATTCCCGGATATGCGACGGCGGGCAAGACCGGAACGGCGGAGATGGTGGTGGACGGCGAGTACCGAGGCGGATACTATGCGGCGTCGTTCATCGGCATGGTCCCCTATCCGCGACCACGCTACGTCGTCTACGTGAAAGTGGAGCGTCCGATCGGCTCGTACTACGGCAGCGTCGTCGCGGCCCCGGCCTTCGCCGCCATCTCGCGCGCTGCGATGTTGCATGCGGGAGTCCTGCCGAGCGCAGCCGTTGCGCGAAATGGGCGGTGAACGCGCGGTCGCACTGGCGACGCTGCTCAAGCGCCTGCCGGACGCGCAGATAACCGGCGCTCGCGAAATCGACGTTACGAGCATCGAGACCGCGTCGCAGGCGGTCCGGCCGGGAGCGCTCTTCGTGGCGCTGCGCGGGACGCATACGGACGGCCATAGCTACGTGCCCGAGGCGATCGCCGGCGGCGCGCGCGCGGTCGTGGTCGAGGAGTCTCCGGAAACGATTGCCTCCGGCGCGACGGTCGTGCGCGTCGCGGACACGCGCCGCGCGCTCTCGGGGTTGTCGGCGGCCTTCTTCGGCGATCCGTCGCTTTCGCTCGACGTCGTCGGCGTCACGGGCACCAATGGTAAAACGACGACGTCGCGGATGATCGGCGCTATCCTCAACGAGGCCGGCATTCCGTGCGGAGTGATCGGCACGGTCGGCGCCGAGTTCGCTAGCCACACGTGGCGACTCGCGAACACGACTCCGCTGCCGCCCGAGCTTCACGGGTTGCTCGCCCACATGCGCGACGGTGGCGCCCGAGCGATCGCGATGGAGGTGAGCTCGCACGCGCTCGCGCTGGATCGCGTGGACGACGTCCGTTTTCGCATCGCGGTGCTGACCAACCTGACTCGCGATCATTTGGACTTTCATCAGACACCGGAGGCGTACGCGGCCGCGAAGCGGCGCCTCTTCGACCTCGCGCCGATAAGCGTTCTCAACGTCGACGATCAGTACGGCGCGCGGTGGGCGGCCGAGGTCGCGCGCGAGGGGCGCGACGTCATCACGTATGGCTCCAGTCCCGTAGCCACGCTGACGGCCGAAGAGGTCGCCGTTGCGGCCGACGGAAGCCGCTTCACCGTCGACGGCAGACTCTACGAGTTGCGCCTGCCCGGCCGGTTCAACGTGTGGAACGCGCTGGCTGCAATTGCCGTAGCAGAGCAGCTGGGCGTCGACAGCGCGACAAGCGCACGCGCGCTCGGATCGCTCGAGCGCGTGGCGGGACGCATGGAACATCTGCGCGGCGACGGCATCGACGTCATCGTCGACTACGCGCACACGCCCGACGCACTCGAGCACGCCCTGGGATCGCTGCGCGAGACGGCGCGAGGCCGGCTCGCCGTCGTCTTCGGATGCGGTGGCGACCGCGACAAGGGCAAACGCCCCGAGATGGGAGCGGTGGCTGCGCGCATGGCCGATCGCCTGTACGTAACGAACGACAATCCTCGCAGCGAGGATCCGCGCGCGATCGCCGGCGCGATCGTGGCGGGGATCGGGAAGCGCGAGCACGTCGTGGAGCTGGATCGGCGGCGCGCGATCGAATGCGCCATCGGTGAGGCGCGATCCGGCGACGTCGTCTTGATCGCCGGCAAGGGGCACGAGACGTATCAAATTATCGGCGATCGCGTATTGCCGTTCGACGACGCGGAGGTGGCGCGCGCGGCGCTCTCGACACGTGGAGCGCTGCGATGAATATCCCACTCGACGCGGCATTGCGCGCCACCGGGGCGACGCTGAGGGACGCCGAATCGGCGCCGGCCTCGCTGCGCGTCAGCACCGACACCCGAACGATCGAACCCGGCGACACCTTCGTCGCGCTGCGCGGGGAGCGTTACGACGGGCACGACTACGCCGCGGAGGCGGCGCGGCGCGGCGCGGCGATGCTAGTGCTCGAGCGGCCGGACCCCCAGACGCCAGGAACGCCGGCGATGCTCGTTCGAGACGGTTTGCAGGCCTACATGGCCCTGGCCGGCCGCGCCCGCGAGCTCTTCCACGGACGGGTGGTTGCGATCACCGGAAGCACCGGCAAGACGACCACGAAGGAGTTTCTCGCGCAGCTGCTCGCGGTGCGCTACGGAGATCGCGTGCTCGCGGCTCCGGGTAACGAGAACAACGAGATCGGGGTCAGCAAGCTCCTGCTGCGCGCGGACAATGCGGAACACGACGTACTCGTGGTCGAGATGGGAGCGCGAAAGTACGGCGACGTGGCCGAGCTCGTTCAGATCGCGCGGCCCGACATCGGCATCCTCACCAACGTCGGCGAGGCGCACTTGGAGATCATCGGATCGCGCGAGCGGCTGGCCGACACGAAGTGGGCCCTGTTCGGCGCCGGCGCTCGCGCGGTGCTCAACGCCGGCGACGAAGTGTCGCGCGCGCGCGCTGCGGCGCTGCGTGACGAGGCGCATTGGTTCGTCGCGGTGCCCCAAGCCGGCGGCCTGGATCGCTACGAGCGGCTGCAGACCCTGACCGCACTGGTCGGAGATCACCATTTGCTGACGCGCGCCGAGGGGGGCGCGCATTCCGTCGAAGTTCACCTGCACGTGGCCGGCGAATACAACCGCGCCAACGCGGCGGGCGCGGCCGCCGGCGCTCTGGAGCTGGGCGTTCGGCTCGACGATATCGCGCCGCGCCTTGCCGATCTGCAGCCTCCGCCGGGACGCTACGACAGCATCGTGATCGGCGGCGGAATCCGGCTGATCTACGACGCGTACAACGCCAATGCAAGCAGCATGATCGCGGCGCTCGACGCCTTCGGCGCGGAGGCCGCAACGCGCCGCATCGCCGTCCTCGCGTCGATGGCGGAGCTGGGCGACGAATCGCGCGTCTTGCACGAGCGCGTCGGTGCGCACGCCGCCGGAAGAGTGGACGTGCTCGTCGTCCAGGGCGAGTTCGCGGCGGAGCTCGCGCGCGGTGCGGAGCGCGCGGGACTCGGTCCAGCACAGATCGTTTGCGTCGGCGCCAATGCCCAGGCTGCGCGCTGGCTGCGCGAACACGCGCGCCGCGGCGACGTCGTGTTGCTGAAGGGCTCGCGCAAATACAAGCTCGAGGAAATCGTAGAGGAGCTGCAAGCGTGAGCCTCGCGTTGCAGAGCCTAAAGGTCAATCACGCCGAAGCGCCGCCCGGCCTGATCGCGATTCCCGTGCGCACGCCGCTCGTACGCCCCGGCGACGATCTGATCGCGACGGTCGCCCAGGCCGTGCGCGGCATCGCTCGTCCCGGCGACGTCGTCGCCGTCTCGGAGAGCGCCGTCGCGGTCGCGCAGGGTGAGTTCGTCGTGGCAGAACTCGTCCGGCCGTCGCGGCTCGCGTACGCGCTCTCGCGGCGCGCCGGCGCGCTCGCGACGATGAGCCAGCCGGAATCCGTGCAGCTGGTGATCGACCGCGCCGGCGTGTGGAAGGTGATCTACGCGACGCTCTTACACGTGATCGCGCGCGCCCGCGGACGGCGCGGCGCATTTTACGAGGTGCTCGGCGAAGCGATCGCGGCATTCGATGGCTACACGGGCACGATGCCGCCCTACGAGCGCGCGATCGTATTCTCGCCCAGCGATCCGCAGGGCACCGCGCGCGCGTTTCGCGAGCGCACCGGCATCGAGTGCGCTGTGGTCGACGCGAACGATCTCGGCAAGGCCAAGGTGCTGGGTGCATCCGACGCCGTCCACGCCGGCGCCGTTGAGGCGGCCCTGATGCACAATCCGCACGGCAACAGCGACGAACAGACGCCGGTCGTCGTGCTCAAGTGGCGCGGCCACGGACCAGATCCACTGTTGAGCTCAGTATCGTGAACGCCGCACTCGGGCTTTTGTTTTGGGCGCTCGTCGGGTTGGCGATAGCCGGAGCGTCCGGATTGCTATTGCTCGTCCTGCTCGGGCGGCTGCGCGTGGTGCAGCACGCCTACGAAGACGCTCCGCAGACGCATCGCGAGAAGACCGGAACGCCGACGATGGGCGGCCTGGTCTTCGTCGTGGCGCTTGCCGCCGCGTTCGCGGTTGCGCGCGGCGCACTGCTCGGCGATCTCCTCGTTCTCGTCGTTCTCTGCGCCGTCATCGGGGCGGTCGACGACATCGTGAAGGTGCGCGGCGGCGCGAATCGCGGGCTGCCGGCGCGCACGAAGCTCCTGGCGACGGCGCTGGCCGCGACGATTTTCCTGCGCGCGATCGACGGCCGGCCGTCGTTTCCATCAGACGTGCTCTTCCACGCCGGAGCGTTCGCGATTGCGGCGCCGCACTGGCTCTGGTTCGTGCTCGGCGTTCTCTCCGTGACCGGGACGGTTCACGCGGTCAACTTGACCGACGGCCTCGACGGTCTCGCGGCCGGCACGATGATCCCGCCGCTCGCGCTTTTCGCGCTCGTCGCCGCGGCGACGGGCGTTCCCGCCGCCGCGATCGGCGCGAGCACCGGTGCCGGCGCGTGCGCCGCCTTCCTCATGTTCAACCGGCATCCGGCGCGGCTCTTTATGGGAGATACCGGTTCGCTTGCGCTCGGCGCGCTGCTCTCGGGCGTCGCGATCCTGAGCGGCGAGATGCTGCTGCTGATCGTCGCCGGAGCTGTCTTCGTCGCCGAAGCGGTTTCGGTGATCCTTCAGGTGTCGTATTTCAAGGCCACGGGCGGCAAGCGCATCTTCCGTATGAGCCCCCTGCACCATCACTTCGAGATGATCGGCTGGCCCGAAACGAAGGTGACGGCGCGCTTCTGGCTTGCATCGCTGCTCTGTTCGTTGGTAGGATGGGCTATCGTGAGATGAAGGACGGGTTTCGGTTCGGCACCGGCGAGACGATCCTCGTCATCGGGCTCGGGAAAAGCGGATTAGCGTGCATCGAGGTGCTGCGCGAGCTCGGCGTCACGATTTTTGCGACCGACGAGAAGTCCCGCGAACAGCTGGCCGACGCGGTAGCGGCTGCCGAGTCGTTCGGCGCGCGCTTCGTCGAAGCTGCCGACGTCGCAGGCATCGTCGAGGGGCTTAGCTGTGCCGTGCTTTCGCCCGGCATTCCGCCGACCTCGCCGGTCGCGCGGCGCATGTATCACGCAAACGTGCCGGTTCTTGGGGAGATCGAGCTCGCCTATCGTCTCTGCAACGCGCCGATCGTCGCCGTCACCGGAACGAAGGGCAAATCCACTACGACCGCGCTGATCGGGCATCTGCTGCGCAGCTGCGGCCTGTCCGTTCGCGTCGGCGGCAACATCGGCAATCCGCTGATCAAGGAAGTGCGCGGCGCGGCCGCCGACTCGTGGGTCGTGGCCGAGGTCTCCTCGTTCCAACTCGAGACGATTCGCGCGTTCAAGCCGCGCGTCGCCGTGCTGCTCAACGTGTCGCCCGACCATCTCGACCGCTACCATTCGATGGAAGAGTACGCGGAAGCCAAATATCGAATCTGCGCCAACCAGTCGCTGACGGATTGGTTCGTCGGCAATCTCGACGACCCGATGGTGAGCGTGCTGCACTGGAGGCGCGGCGACACCCGCGTGCAGGCCAGGCAGCTCTGGTTCAGCCTCCGCGGCGGCGACGAGGCGACGATGTACCTGCGCGACGGCATGCTGACCTACGCGCCGGTCGCCGGCGACCCGCGGCCGATTTCGATCATGCCCAGTGCAGAGATTCCGCTCGCGGGCGAGCACAACTTAGAAAACGCGATGGCGGCGCTGTTGGCCGCGCTCGCGGTCGGCTGCCGTCCCGCGGCGCTGCGCGTCGCGCTGGCCACGTTCGCGCCGATGTCGCATCGCCTGGAAACCGTCGCCGATATCGACGGCGTCCGCTACGTCGACGATTCGAAGGCGACGAATCCGGCGGCGGTCGTCGCGGCTTTGCGCACCTACGATCGGCCGATCGTACTGATCGCGGGCGGACGCTCGAAGGGCGGCGACTTCGACGCGCTGGGAGCGGAGATTCGCGACCGCGTCGAGACGCTGGTCGTGATCGGCGAGTCCGCGGCGGCGATTCGCGCGGTCGCAGGCGGCGTGCCCGTCGTGGAGGCCTTCTCTATGGAAGAGGCCGTGCAGCACGCGAGGCGTCTGGCGCGCGAAGGCGACGTGGTGCTGCTGTCGCCGGGGTGCGCGTCGTTCGACATGTTCGCTTCGGCTGACGATCGGGGCGAACGGTTCGCCGCCGCCGTCGCGGCGCTGCGGGAGCCGGCCGGTGCATAGCTCGGCAACGCTGCGGAGACGTGACGCGTCGGGCTCCCGTCTGCCGTCGTACGCAGCCGCGCCGCTCGACACCGTGTTGTTCACGGCGGTCGCCGCGCTGGTCGGCATCGGTCTGGTCATGGTCTTCTCCGCATCGAGCGCAACGGCGTACGCCGAGCACGGCGACATCGCGTATTACCTCAAGCGCCAACTCGTCTGGCTCGCCGTCGGCTTGGCCGGCGCGTACGCGGTCTACCGCATGGAGTACCACCGCTTGAGGGCGCTCGCGCCATACCTTTTGCTGGCAGCGTTCATCGGGCTCGGGCTGGTCTTCGTGCCGCACGTCGGCCTGGGGGTCAACGGCGGCCGCCGCTGGATCGGCGCGGCGGGTATCAGCGTGGAGCCGTCGGAGTTTGCCAAGCTCGCGCTCGTGATCTATCTCTCCGCCGTGCTCTCCGCGCGCGGCGAGCGCATCACGTCGCTGGCGCGCGGGCTCGTGCCGCTGTGCGTTCCCGTAGCGCTCATGGCCGTGCTCGTACTCAAAGAGCCCGACATGGGAACCGCGAGCCTCTTGGTCTTCACGGCGTTCGCCCTGTTCTTCGCAGCCGGCGCGCGCGTCGTTCACCTCGCCGCGGTCACCCTGGCGACGGTGCCCTTTGCGGCCCTCACCGTGCTCGCGAGCCCGTACCGGCGGGCGCGCATCTTCGCCTTCGTCGATCCCTGGAAGGACCCGCTGAACACTGGCTTTCACATCGTGCAGTCCCTGCTCGCACTCGGAAGCGGCGGCCTCTTCGGCGTCGGCTTAGGTGCCTCGCGCGCGAAGTTCTTTTATCTGCCGGAGCAGTATACCGACTTCATCTTCTCGGTCCTCGGCGAGGAGCTCGGCCTGATCGGGACGCTCGCCGTCATCGCCCTCTTCATCACGCTGGCGTACCGGGCCATTCGAATCGCGCTGGCCGCGCCCGATCGCTTCGGATTCTTTCTCGCCATCGGATGCGCAGCGATGATAACGATCCAGGCCTTCGTCAACATCGGCGTCGTCTCGTCGTCGTGGCCCGTCACCGGCGTTCCGCTTCCGTTTATTTCGTTCGGAGGCAGCTCGCTCGTCGTCAACCTGCTCGCCGTCGCACTCATCGCCAACGTCGGACGCCATAGAAGAATCAGCGGGCGAGAGTGACCGTCGTCTTTGCCGGCGGCGGCACGGGGGGACACCTCTATCCCGCCATCGCGATCGCCGATGCGCTGCGCGCGCGCGCCGCGACCGTGGCGTTCATCGGCTCCGCCGACCGCCTCGAGACGACGATCGTGCCGAACGCCGGCTATCCCCTCTACACGATCGCCGCCCACTCGCTGCCGCGCGGGCTCTCGCTGCGGATCTTTCGCGCGATTGCGGCGAACGTCAAAGGCACTATGCAGAGCCTAGGTCTTCTGCGCGCCCAGCGTCCCGATCTGGTCGTCGCTACGGGTGGCTACGTCAGCTTCCCCGTCGCCCTCGCCGCGCGCATCCGGCGCCTGCTGCGCCTGTCGCGCGCACCGCTGGTTCTGCTCGAGCCCAACGCGTCTCCCGGTTTGACGAACCGGTTGCTCGCGCCGATCGTCGACGAGGTGTGGCGCAGCGTTCCGATCCGCGCCTCGCTGTTACGTCTGCCCCCACGCCAAGACGCCGCGGCCCGGCTCGGGCTCGACGCGTCGCGAAAGACACTCGTGGCGGTCGGCGGAAGCCAGGGCGCGCGCGCGATCAACGACGCGCTACTGCGCCTCGCGTCGCAGAGCGGCGTCCCAGCCGGCTGGCAGCTACTGCATCTGACTGGTGAGACCGATTACGAGCGCGTGGCGGCTGCATATGCCGCGTGCACCGAAGCCCGAGTCGTCGCGCGAGCCTATCTCGAGGACATGGCCGACGCGTACGCGGTCGCCGATCTGCTGCTGACGCGAGCCGGCGCGTCGACGCTGGGCGAGTTGAGCGTTCTCGGAAAACCCGCGATCGTCGTGCCGTACCCGTTCGCGGCGGAGGGGCACCAGGCTGCGAACGCGGCTCGGCTCGCGGCGGCGGGCGCGGTCGTCGTGCTCGCCGACCGAGACCTTCCGGACGCTCTGCCGGCGGTGCTCGCGCAGACCACCGAACCGCAACGGCTCGCGGCGCTGAGCGAAAACGCGGGGCGCACGCAGGGGAGCGATCCTCTCGTCGCGATTCTCGCCCGGATCGACAGCTTGGTACCTCGAAGGGACGAGCGGTGACGGACTTTCACCTCATCGGCGTCGGCGGCATCGGCATGAGCGCGATCGCGCGCATCCTGATCGCCCGCGGCGAGACGGTCTCCGGTTCGGACGTCGCCGTAACGCCTCTGATCGAGCAGCTCCGCCGCGAGGGAGTGCGGATCGCGATCGGCCACGACCCGCGCAACGTGGAGAAGGCTCGCACCGTCGTCGTCAGTTCCGCGATAGATCGCCGCAATCCGGAGTGTGTGGCGGCGGCGCGGCGGGGGATTCCGCTCTTGCACCGCGGCGAGATGCTCGCGCGGCTGCTCCACGGGCGCCGCGGCATCGCGATTTGCGGAACCCATGGCAAAACGACTACGACTGCGATGACCCACGCGGTCCTGCGCTCCGGCGGCATCGACGCCGGGCTCGTGCTCGGCGGCATCGACTTCTCGCTCGACACGAACGCCTACGACGGCAGCGCGGCGTGGTTCGTCACGGAGGCCGACGAGTCCGACGGCTCGTTCGCACTGCTCGATCCCACGATCGCGATAGTGACGAACATCGAGAACGACCACCTCACCAGCGACGACGAGCTTCCCGGGCTGGTGCGCGCGTTCGGCGAGTTCCTCGGTAAGCTTCCCGACGACGGCCTCGCGATCGTGGGCAGCGACAACCCGCTGGCCGGATCGCTCACCGCGCACGACCTGCGCGCAAAGGTCGTCACCTACGGCCTCGACTCGCAGACGGTTCGCGCGGGCCCAGTCGACTTTGAAAATTTCGGGTCGCGCTTCGACGCGTACGCCGGCGACGAGAAGCTGGGCCGCGTCGAGCTGCGCGTGCCGGGCGCGATGAACGTCCAGAACGCCCTCGCCGCCTTGGCGGTCGGCCACGAGCTCGGCGTGCCGTTCGCGGCAATTGCGCGAGCACTGCGGGCGTTCCACGGCGTGCGCCGCCGCTTTGACGTTCTGGCGCGCGACGGACGCATGACGCTCGTCGACGACTACGCGCACCATCCGACCGCCGTGCGCGCGACGATCGCGGCGGCGCGCCGCTACCATCCCGGCGAGCTCGTCGTCGCCTTCCAGCCGCACCGCTATACGCGCACGGCGTTTCTCTCGAGCGAGTTCGCGGACGCGCTGAGCGGCGCGGACAAGGTCTATCTCGCGCCGGTATACGCCGCGTCGGAACCCGCGATTCCGGGCGTGAGCGAACGGTCGATCGGAGACGCGCTCACGTCCACGGGCGGAAGCGTGACCTACGTCGCGCGCGTCGAGGATCTCGAAGACCGAATTCTCGACGAGACTCCGGCAGGCGCGATGGTGCTGATGCTCGGCGCCGGCAACATCACGGACGTCGCCACTCGCTTGGCGCAACGCCTGCGCTCTCCGGCCTTACACGGCGCCGCGGCGGCCAACGCATGAGCGCGACCACCGCGCGCGCGACGGCCACTCTCCTGCGCCACGACGACCGCGAGGCGCTGAGCGGGATCTTCGGCGAGCGCGTGCGGTTCGACGAGCCGCTCGCGCCATACACGTCGTGGAAGATCGGCGGCCCGGCGGACGCGTTCGTGACGGCCTGCGACGACGCCGAGCTCGCGCAGCTGCTGAGCTTTTGCCTGCGGCGGCGCATGCCGTTCTGGGTTCTCGGCGGCGGGAGCAACGTGCTCGTCGGCGACGGCGGGGTGCGCGGTATCGTGGTCCGATTGGCGGGCGAGTTCGCCGCCGTGCACGTTCGCAGCGGCGAGAGCGAGGTCGTCGTCGACGCCGGGGGGTCGGCCGACATGGCCCTGGTGACGGGCAAGGCGGCGTCGGCGGGGGCGGGCGGTATCGATTCGCTGGCCGGGATCCCGGGGACGGTCGGCGGATCGCTGCGGATGAACGCGGGCACCGACCGCGAGATCGGCGAGTTCGTCCGGACGGTCTGGGTGCAGTCACCGAGCCGGCCGGAGCCGCACGAGGTCGGCGTGCGCTACCTCTATCGGCGCTCGACGCTCGAGCGCGACGTGATCGTGTCGCGCGTGACGCTGGCGTTCGATCGCAGCAGCGTCCGTGAGGTGCGCGAGGACTTGCAGACGCGTCTCATCCGGCGCAAGAAGACGCAGCCGATCGCGTTGCCCAACGCGGGCTCATGCTTCCGCAATCCGGACGGCGACAAAGCCGCCCGCCTCATTGAGTCGGTGGGAGCTAAGGGGTGGCGCGAGGGCGGCGCGGAAGTTTCTCCGCTGCACGCCAACTTCATCAACAACGTCGGAGGAGCGACGGCAAAAGACGTAGCCACGCTGCTCGCACGCGTCCGGCGCGCGGTGCGCGACCGGTGCGGAGTCGAGCTGCAGCTCGAGGTGCACTTAGTCGGGGTCTTCATTGATGCAACGTAACGTTACCGTCGCCGTCGTCATGGGCGGCAGCAGCGCCGAGCGCGAGATCTCGCTCCGTACCGGGTCGGAGGTGATGCGCGCGCTGCTTGCGCTCGGCTACGACGCTCGATCGCTGGACTACGACGAGCAGTTCGTGGATGCGCTACGCGAGCTCAAGCCCGACGCCGTCTTCATCGCGCTGCACGGACCCGGCGGAGAGGACGGCCACGTTCAAGCGCTGCTCGAGTATCTCTCGATACCCTACACGGGGAGCGGATTGGAAGCGGCCGCGCTCTCGATGGACAAGCACCTCACGAAGAAGCTCCTGGCCGCCGAAGGCCTGCCCACGCCCGTCTGGGATCTCTTCGACCTCACCGGCGGGACGCTGCCGCTACTTCCCGGGTCGCTCGATCTGCCGCTGGTCGTCAAGCCGCGCTTCGAGGGATCCTCCGCGGGCATCGCCATCGTGCACACCCACGAGGAATGGACCAGCGCGATGCTCGAGGCGTCCAAATCCTACGCGCAAATCCTCGCCGAAGAGTACCTGCAGGGCCGCGAGTTCACGTGCGCGGTGCTCGGCGAGGAGGCGCTGCCGATCATAGAAATCGTCGCGAATCGCGACGGCTTCTACAGCTACGGCGCAAAGTACGAGCCCGGCGGAAGCACTCACATCGTGCCGGCGCAAATCGACGAGGGACTCGCCGCGCGCCTTCAGATGCTAGGCCTGTCGGCGCATCGGCTGCTCGGCTTGCGCGACTACTCACGCAGCGATTTCATCGTCACGCGCGACAACCGTCCGTATCTCTTAGAAGTGAACTCTCTGCCGGGTTTGACGCCGGTCAGCCTCGTGCCGGACGCCTGCGCCGCCGCGGGGATCGGGTTCGAAGCGTTGATCGACCGTCTCGTCGGTTACGCACTTGCACGCGCGGAACTGCGCGACGCGGTGGCTTAGTCCCTTAGCGCCCACCGAACGCTTCCGCGTCGTCTGCGGCGAGCAAATCCAGGCGCGACGCTTCCGGCGGCAACTTGCTCGCGATGGGATAGCGCCGAACGAACTCCGCGTCGCCGAGGCGCTCGCCGATCGTCATGCGTTCGAATCCTTCGTTGATCTCCGGATAAACGTTCGCATCGGTGTGCTCGCGGATCCACGCGGCGACGTCCGCATCCGAGCTTGCTCGCGCGATGACGTCGCGCAGGGCGGCCTCCGCGATGTCCAGCTTTAGAAGCAGACGCGAGCTAAACCCGGTAATTTGGTAGGCGCCGATGTTGCCGCCAGGCAGCGTCGCGCGAAGCTTATCGACGGTTCGAGCCAGCATCAAAAGATCGAGCCCGGACAAGGGCTCGCGCGGACTCCTCGGCGGCCGCCGGGTCAAATCGAGCGCATCCATCCTTGCATCTTTTGCCACCCAATGCGAATGCCTGCGCGCCGCTGGGGTAAAAGTCGCAGGGACGGACGAGAATGGCGGCGCCGGAAGTCGGATGCTTCGTCGCCGTCGAAAGAAGCTGCCCTAGCACTTTGCCAAACTGATGGAGGAATTCGTTGCCTACCGTTGTCGATCGTGGTCTCGAAGGTGTCGTAGTCGGGTCCACCCAGCTCAGTAACGTCGAAGGGACGATCGGGCGCTTAACCTATCGCGGTTACGACATTGACGATCTCGCGCCGAATGCGACGTTCGAGGAAGTCGTTCACCTATTGCTCTACGGGCATCTGCCGAATCGGCACGAGCTCGAGGCGCTCAAGCGCGACCTCGGCGCGCGCCGGGCGCTGCCGGAACCGCTCATCAACGCGATGCAGAGCGTGCCGAAGACGGCGTGGCCGATGGACGTGCTGCGCACCATCGTCAGCGGCCTCGGACTCTTCTCACCGGTCAACGCGCACGGCGAGCACCTGTCCGACGTGCACACGGCGATCGACCTCATCGCCAAGGTGCCGACGATTGTCGCGGGCTGGGATCGGATTCGACGCGACCTCGATCCGGTCGCTCCGCGAACCGATCTGTCGCAGGCCGGCAACTTCCTCTACATGCGAACCGGCAAGGTTCCGCACGCCATCGAAGAGGACGCGCTCGACACGTACCTCGTGCTTTTGGCCGACCACTCGTTTAACGCGTCCACGTTCGCCGCGCGAGTCGTCGCCTCGACGCGCGCGGACATCTACGCGTCGGTGACCGCAGCGCTCGCGACGCTGCAGGGCGACCTTCACGGAGGCGCGGCGAGCGCTGCCTACCAGACCGTCACCGAGGTGAAGACGCCGGAGAACGCGGAGCGATACGTCCGCGACATCCTCGATCGCGGACAGCGGATCATGGGGATGGGGCATCGCGAATACAAGGTGCGCGATCCTCGCGCGCGGCATCTCGCGGCGATGGCGAAGGAGCTGTCGCACCACGTCGGCGGCAGCCCGTGGTACGAGACGGCGCACGCGCTCGAAGAGGCGAGCCGCAAGGTGCTGCAGGAGCGCAAGCCCGGCAACACCATCTATGCGAACGTCGACTTCTACACCGCTCCGGTGCTGGCCGACCTCGGGATTCCGGGAGACGAGTTCACGTGTCTGTTCGCGTGCGGGCGCATTGCCGGATGGACAGCCCACGTGCTCGAGCAGCTTGCCGACAATCGTTTGATTCGTCCGCAGGCGACGTACGACGGTCCCCCCGCTGGGCCGTACGTGCCGATCGACAAGCGCACCACGAACGGCGTGCGGACCTGAGGCAGCGCTAGCGACGATGCTCGTCGTGCCGGCGATCGACCTGCGGGCTGGGAAGTGCGTGCGCATGAAGCAGGGCGACCCCACGACGGAGGTTGAGTACGACGACGATCCGGTCGAGATGGCGAAAGAGTTCGTAAGCTCGGGCGCGCGGCGACTGCACGTCATCGATCTCGATGGAGCGTTCGGCTCCGGCGAAAATCTCTCCGCGGTGCGGCGCATCTGCGAGGCCGTGGATGTGCCCGTGCAGACCGGCGGAGGTCTGCGTGCGGTCAAACACGCGGAGAACGCCTTCGAGGCGGGCGCTTCCGAGATCATCCTCGGGACGCTGTTGGTCGAGGACGAGCGGCTGGCGCGGCACATCATCAGCCGCTTCCCCGGCAAGGTGATCGCCGGCATCGACGTGCGCGGTAGCCAGGTCGCCACGCACGGCTGGCAGGAGCACACGCCGGTCGACCGCGACGCGCTCGTCCGCCGCGTCGCGCAGTGGGGCGTCTCGCGGATCATCTTCACCGAGATTCGCCGCGACGGAATGGGTGAAGGCTACGACATCGACGCGCTCAATGCGGTCGCGAACGCCGCGGAGGTGAAGGTGACTGCCAGCGGCGGCGCGCGCAACATCGATGACCTGAAGCTGCTGAAGCAGTCCGTCCCGGTGACGGTCGATTCGTGCATCGTCGGCAGCGCGCTCTACAACGGCACGATCGACCTCCAAGAAGCCATCGCTGCCGTCGCCTAGCTCCCGGTTTCATCCTGAGCGCCTCTCCCGTCATCCTGAAGGATGACTTGGTTATTACGTAGTACGCTATATATCGTGCCGCGTACTATTGAGCTTTCGGAATCCTGCGCTTTGATCTTAGCGTCTCTGATGGGCGGCCCCAGGCACGGTTACGCCATCATCACGGAGGTCGAATCGCTCACGGGAAAGCGGCTGGGGCCGGGAACGCTCTACGGCATCATCGCCCGATTGGAGAGCTGGAACTTTATTTGTCCGCTCGACATGGAAGACCGCGGGCGGCGTCCCTATCGCATTACGGCCGCCGGAAGGCGGGCCTTCGAGGATCGGCTCGACAGCCTGAAGCGGCACGAGCGCGCCCTCAAGGCGTTGGCGACCTCTTGAGTCCTCGTTTGGCCGCCGCGATCTGCGCGCTTTATCCGCGACGCTGGCGTGACCGATATGGTGAAGAGTTCGTTGCGCTGCTTCGG
Source organism: Candidatus Binatia bacterium (assembly GCA_035544215.1). Lineage (GTDB taxonomy): Bacteria > Vulcanimicrobiota > Vulcanimicrobiia > Vulcanimicrobiales > Vulcanimicrobiaceae > Cybelea. The sequence goes on from DATKHY010000007.1 coordinate 1,539,263, forward strand.
GCGCTTCCGCCGTCCCCCATAACGATGGTCGACGCCTGCATGCACGCAATTCGCTTGAATGCGGCGCGTGCGACCGTCGCCGTCATAATTCTCGTGGGCATCGTCCTTCCATTTGTGTTGGCCGCGCGTCACCCGGCCACGCCGGCGCATAAAGCTCATGCGTACACGACGTTGCCTCTCGAAACGGCCTGCCGCGCATATTCAAGCGTAAGTCGAGTCGGACACATCGAGGAGCAACGGTGCTTGGATTAGCACCGCTAGCCGTCATATCTGCCGGCGTGCCGTTTTCGCTCCAAGATCATCGCATCATCGTGCAAGTCTTCGCCGGGCGGATCGGACCATTTTCAATGGTCGTCGACACGGGATCGGACGGACTCCTTCTGACCCCCGAGGCAGCGCGCCGCATCCGCGCAGCGGTAAAGTCGGGGGGCAGCATCACCGGTGCGGGGCCGGGACGCACCAAGATCGGCACGATGACCGTCCCGAATCTTCAGATCGGAGACGTTCGTTTCGACAAGGTACCGGCGATTGTCGCGGATTTGTCTCGCATCCGGCGCGGGATCGGTTTTCGCCATCTTGACGGCATCGTCGGCTACGATCAACTGAGACGATACCGCCTCCTCGTCGACATGGATCGGCGGCGTCTCGTTTTTTCCTCCGGGATGATGCCCGTTCCAAAAGATGCGGCCACGACTGCCTTTAGTCAGACGGATGGGTTCGTGCGCGTGCCCGCGGCCGTCGACGGGGTGCACGGGACGTTCGTCGTCGACACTGGTGATCGCTCACAGCTCACGCTGTTCCGTGGGTTTGCAGACACGAACGACTTTTGGCACTTTGCGAGCGTACGGAATGCACTCACGGGGTTCGGCGTCGGGGGGCCGGTCTATTCCGATCTGATGCGGACGACGCTGCAAGCGTTCAATACTACGGCCGCGGACGTGATTACGCGTCTACCTTTGGCGAAGACCGGAGCCTTTGCGACCGATACCGATGCCGGAAGCATCGGCAACGGCTTCTTGGAGCGCTTCAACGTCGTTTACGACTATCCCGACGGAAAAATGCTGACGTGGCCGGTGAAGGCGCCGGTGGCCGATTCCTCCACGTTTCGCTTGCCGGCTGTTCCGTCGACGCCGGCGCACTCACTGTCGCGTCATGCGGTCTTTGGCGCCGCTGCCGAATTAAAGCCGGGCGGCGTAACGCTTATGTACGTTACGTCCAATGGGCCGGCGTACCGCGCGGGGCTGCGCGTCGGGGACGTCGTGCGTTCTATGGGAGGCCGGCCGGTCACGACGACCGCAGATTTCTACGAGTCCGTTCATGACGCCACCGCCGGCGCCGCCCTCGCAGTTGATTTCACGCGCGATGGCGCAACCCGGCAGGTCGTGGTCAGTTTGGGCGCGGCGGCAAATGAGTCGGCAGCCGGGGTAACGACGCTCTACCGCGACGTGGAAGTTGACAACTCCCTTCGTCGGACGATCCTAACCCTTCCGGCTGATGCGGCACGGCCGGTACCGGCCGTCCTCGTCATCGGCGGAATCGGATGCTTCTCCGTAGACGTCGCCGCAAATGCGGGGGATCCATACCTGCGGCTCGCTCACGATCTAGCTCGCGCCGGTTACGCCGTGATGCGGTTAGAGAAGAGCGGAATGGGCGACAGTCAAGGCCCGTGCGCAACGGTCGATTTCGAAGCCGAAATGCGGGGCTATCGAGCGGCGCTGGCCTCTTTGCAAGCCGACCCGTCGGTCGATGCGCGGCACGTTTTTCTGTTCGGACACAGCATCGGCAGCGTTATCGCGCCACGGATGGCGCGTGCCGGCGGGATAGCGGGCGTCATAGTCGCCGAGGCCGTCGGCCGGGATTGGCCCGAGTACGAACTGCGAAATACCCGCCGGCAGCTGGAGCTCGGCGGCGATGCCGCGAGTTCCATCGACGAGGCGCTCATCGAGAAATCGCGGTGTATGCAAAAGTTCCTGTTCGAGGATGAGCCGGAAGGCGAAATCGAAGCCGCGATGCCGTCTTGTAAGGCGCACAACGGCGCCTACCCCGTTACGGCCTGGTACGTGCGGCAGGTCGCCCGGTCAAATATCGTCGAGCCGTGGGCGGTTCTCGGCCTCCCCGTTCTAGCGATATATGGAACGTCCGACGTTGTCACGGAGCTCACGGATCACCAGCGCATCGTCGACGTAGCAAACGCCAAGCGTCCTGGTTCCGCGACGCTCGTTACGATAGTTGGCATGTCGCACGTACTAGGTAAAGCGTCGTCTGAGGGTGCCGCCGCCAACGACTTTGATAAGGGCATTATCGAACCGTACGACTCTGCCTTAAGCGACGCGGTCATATCGTGGCTCAACGCTCACTATTCGACGTAGGTGCGCGGTAGCTCGCTCGGAAGGCGCGTCACGATCTCGTAGTTGATCGTGTCGGCCCAGGTCGCCCAGTCGTCGGCCTGGACGGCGGCGTCGCCATCGCGGCCGATGAGCGTGACGACGGAGCCGACGCGCGCCTTGGGCGCGAGTCTGAGATCGATCTCCGTCATGTTCATCGCGACGCGCCCTACGATCGGGCAAAGCGCGCCGTCCACGACGAACTCGCCGCGGTTGGAGAGCGCGCGCGGCACGCCGTCGGCGTAACCGACGGGAACGACGCCCACGCGCATGTCGTGCGGCGCGTGAAAGCTGCCGCCGTAGCCGATCGAGGCGCCCGCCGCGACGGTGCGCACCACGACGATCTGGGAGCGGTACGAGAGCGCTGGGCGGAGGTCGGGCGCGTTGCCGCGCAACGCCTCACGCGTCTGCAGCGACGGCATCAACCCGTACAGCGCGATGCCGAAGCGCGCCATGTCAAGGCGCGTCTGCGGCCAGAGCATCGCGGCGGCCGACGCGGCGATGTGGCGCAGCGGGTGCAGCGAACGCTGGTCGAGCAGTGGCGTGACCGCGTTCAGCGCGCGCTCGAACGCGCCGAGCTGGTGCATCGTGTACGGAGAGTCGAGCTCTTCGGCCGACGCCAGGTGCGAGAAGATTCCCGCGAGCTCGATCTCCGGGAGGCGTAGAAACTCCTCGACCGCGTCGACCAGTTCGTGCGGCTCGAATCCAAGCCGATTCAGATCCGTGTTGACCTTGATGTGGATCCGCGCGGCCGCCAGGCGCTTTCGGGCGCCGGCGCAGAGCAGTCGCGCAAACTCCTTGGTGCTCCAAACCGAGAGCTCGAGGTTAGCGGCGAGCGCTTCCTCGATCGCTTGGGGCGGCACCGGGCCCAAGACGAGCAACGGCCCCGGGATTCCCCCTCCGCGCAGCGCTAGCGCCTCCTCGAGCGTGTAGACGCACAGTCGCGCCGCGAAGGGCTCGACGGCACGCGCCGTCGCCAGGAGCCCGTGGCCGTAGGCGTTACCCTTGACTACGAAGGCTGCACGACGCGCCCCCACGAGGTCGCGCAGGAGCCCCGCGTTGTGGCGCAGCGCGCCCAAGGAGATCTGTAGGCCGCCGATCACGGTAGCGGACTTCTGCCGGTTGCGGGGTTGCACTCCTCCTTAGAGTTTGCTAGTATGGCACGGCTAGCGCTCTCGCGCCGAGAGTGCTAAATCCTCAATCTCAATAGAAAGCCTGTCAAGCTGTGGAGGTCTGGAAGTGAATCTGAAGCCACTGTTCGATAACGTCGTTGTCGAGCACGTAGAGCAGGACGACAAAACGAGCGGCGGCGTCTTTTTGCCGGATACCGCCAAGGAAAAGCCCCAAGAGGGCATCATCCGCGCCGTCGGCGACGGGCGCGTGACCGACAAAGGCAACAAGGTCGACATGCACGTCAAGGTCGGTGACCGCGTGCTCTACCGCAAGTACTCGGGTAGCGAAGTCAAGATCGACGGCACCGAGTACCTCATCATCCCCGAAAAAGACATTCTCGCCATCGTCACCAAAGTGCCGGCCGGCGTTTAAGGAGTTCAAAAGTTTACCATGGCTGCAAAGCAACTCGTATTCGATGAAAGCGCGCGTCGCGCGCTCGAGCGCGGTGCGAACATCCTGGCCGACGCGGTTAAGGTGACGCTCGGCCCGAAGGGTCGCAACGTCGTGCTCGACAAGAAATTTGGCTCGCCGACGATCACCAACGACGGCGTGACGATTGCCAAGGAGATCGAGCTGCCCGACGTGTTCGAGAACATGGGGGCACAGCTCGTCAAGGAAGTCGCATCCAAGACCAACGACATCGCCGGCGACGGCACGACGACAGCGACGGTTCTCGCGCAAGCGATCATCCGCGAAGGCCTGCGCAACGTGACCGCCGGCAGTAATCCGCTGCTGATCAAGCACGGTATCGATAAAGCCGTTGAGATCACGGTCAAAGAGATGGAGTCGTTCAAGAAAGACGTCGATACCAAGGAGAAGATCGCCCAGGTCGCGTCGATTTCGGCCAACGACCCGGAGATCGGTCAGTACATCGCCGAAGCGATGGAGAAGGTCGGCAAGGATGGCGTCATCACGGTCGAGGAGTCCAGGACACTCAAGACCGAGGTCGAGACCAAGGATGGCATGCAGTTCGACAAGGGCTACATCTCGCCGTACATGGTCACGGACTCCGAGCGCATGGAAGCCGTGCTCGATAATCCGTACATTCTCGTAACCGAGCGCAAGATCTCGGCGATCGCAGACATCCTGCCGCTGCTCGAGAAAGTCGTCCAGGTCCAAAAGCCGCTGCTCATCATCGCCGAAGACGTCGAGGGCGAGGCGCTCGCGACACTGGTGGTCAACAAGCTGCGCGGCACGTTCACATCGGTAGCCGTTAAGGCTCCGGGCTTCGGTGACCGCCGCAAGGAGATGCTAAAAGACATCGCCACGCTGACCGGCGCGACGGTGATCTCCGAAGAGCTCGGCTTGAAACTGGACAAGGTTACGCCCGATCAGCTCGGGCAGGCCAAACGTGTGACGGTTACCAAGGAAGAGACGACGATCGTCGACGGTAACGGCAAGCAGGATGCGATCAAAGGCCGCATCGAGATGATCAAAAAGCAAATCGAGGAGACCGATTCCGACTTCGACCGCGAGAAGCTGCAGGAGCGGCTCGCCAAGCTCTCGGGCGGCGTTGCCGTCATCCAAGTCGGCGCGGCCACTGAGACCGAGCTCAAAGAGAAGAAGCACCGCATCGAGGACGCGCTGTCCGCGACGCGCGCCGCCGTTCAGGAGGGCATGATTCCGGGCGGTGGGGCCTCGCTGATCCACGCGATCAAGGCAATCGACAAGTACGAGCCTCCCAAGAGCAACGGGCATGCACCGACGTGGGCCGACGAAAAGATCGGCATCAGCATCGTGCGTAAGGCGCTCGAGGAACCGGCTCGTCAAATCGCCGATAATGCCGGATTCGAAGGCTCGGTGCAGGTCAATGCGGTTCGCTCGAAGAGCGCGCCGTTCGGGTTCGACGCGATGAGCGGTGAGGTCGTCGACATGTTCAAAGCGGGCATCGTCGAGCCTCTCAAAGTGACTCGCGCGGCGCTGCAGAATGCCGCGTCGATCGGCTCGATGATCCTCACGACCGAAACTCTGATCGCCGACAAGCCCGAGCCCAAGAAGGAGCCGGCAATGCCCGGTGGGGGCGGTATGGGCGGCTACGACATGATGTAGCTTACGGGAGCGTAAGCGAGTCGAAGGGCGCGTCGCGGGACGCGCCCTTGTCTATATTCCCGGTTCCGTCAGCGTGCTCGCCGTGTCCGTCGCCTCGGGCGTGACGAGCGGCTTATCGTAGATCGTTTCACTGGGTTCGCCAACGTCTTCGAACGCGATGACTGCGTGCCGAACGACGCGGCGGTGCTCCATGTAGAGCGTCGCGGCCGCGCTCTCGCTGGCGATGTACGGCGCGCCGTCGCGCACCGCAAAGTCGATCGTCCACGGCACGTCCACGAGCGGGCGAATTGTGAAGTTTCCGGAGACGACGGCCTTGCGCGGCAGATAGTCGTTCGATCCTACCCAGAGTTCGCGCAGGCGATTGTCCTTGGGCCGGCGCAGCGGCGTCAGCTTGAGATGGTACGTCGGTATGCCGTCGATCGCCGGCGCGTCGATCAGGGCGATCCGATAGTCCGCGGTTTGGGCAGATACGATCGCGATGACGGGCAGCGGCGGTGGCGCCGCATCCGAGCTGCCCTTGATTTGCGACCGGTAGCGCAGGCCGAACGTATACGTCGGTTCCAGGAGTGGCACTCCTAGCAGGTCGCTGGCAGGCGCGGGGCGCCCGGCGGGAATCGTAGCGATGGCTGGCGCGAGCCTGCCCGTCGAGAGCGCGATCTTGAAGCTGAAGTCGAAGCCGTGGGGAACCGGCGGCGCCTGCGCTAGCTGCTCCTCGCTGATCGGAAAGACGCGGATCGCTCTGTAACCCGGATCGCAGCTGGCGCGATAGTGGTCGAGGGTTGGCCGCGCGCCATCGAGCCCGCTGACGGCGATCGTGTAGTCGATGCGCGCGGGATAGGTCGCGCGCGTAACGGCCGAGCGTGCACGCAGCCAAATGGTGTACGCGTCGGATCCGTCGAGCGCCGCGGCGATCGGCATGTCAACCCGCGGAGGTCCGCCATAGCTTCGGGCAGAGGAGCGTATTCGTCGGCTCGCTCGCGAGGGAGTCCACCATGTCTTGAGTCACGTCGAACCGGATGCTGCTCGGCCATCCGCCCCATGGGACCGGAAACGGTATGTTGATGCGGACGTAGTGGTACTGATGCGTCGGCGTGCGCAGTCGCAGCGCCAACTGTTGCGTGCCGGGCGCGGCCGATGGATCGGAGTACAGCCAGGTGTAGTACCCGTCCTGATCGTTTTCCACGACGATCTGCGCAGGCAGCGTGGGCGGCACTGGTTTATTGCACGTCGTTTGGCTCTTGTCGAAAAGCACGAACGTCGGCTGCACGTAGAGAAACGACTGCGGCGCCTCTCCGGATAGCAGCACGGGTTTACCGGGCTCGGGCGCCGGGGCGTCGCCGAGCTTCTCACTGATGCTGCGGTCGACGCCCGCGATGAAGAACAGATAGTCCGTCGCGGAGCACCGGTACTTGGGGGCGTCGAGCGCGATCCGATAGACGCCGAACGAGCTGTCGAATTCGATGACCGCCTTGTCTTCGTCGCCGCGCTCGAAGCGGTAAACCCGGTCGACCTCGGTCCGCCCGATGCGATCCGTCAGCCGCACCCGCAGGGCCACGGTCGCGTTGGGTGACGCTCGAGCGATCGCGCCGCAGAAGCCGACTTGAAGGACGACGTGAGCGAGAGCCAGCATCGCGGCGTCGTTCTTGCGGCATCCTTCGCAGGCCTCCGGCCCGCAACGAATAATCCCATAGCATGCCCGCGCGCAACCTCAACGACTTCACGATACGCGTGGCAACGGTCAACGGCTCGGGAAGCCAGTCCTCGAACCTCGTCCTGACCAACGCCATTGCGCGGCTCGGCATTCCCGTGGCTCCCAAGAACGTCTTCCCCTCGAACATCGAGGGCCTGCCCACTTGGTTCGACGTGCGGGTGTCGGCGCTCGGATACCAGTGCCGCGCGCGCGACTTCGACGTGCTCGTCGCGCTCAACGCCGCCACCTGGCAGCAGGACGTCGCCGGCGTCAAATCGGGCGGCGCGGTGATTCACGAGGAGAGCTTTCCGTGCAAGGGCGACACGCTGCGCGAGGACCTCAGTTACTACGCCGTGCCGTTCACCGCAATGGCCAAAGAGCACTTCGCGGATAAAGGCAACCTGCGCAAGTATTTGATGAACATGATCTACGTCGGCGTGGTCGCGCAGCTGCTCGAGATTCCGGCGTCCACGGTCGAGGAGAGCCTGCGCCTGCAGTTCCGCAGCAAGGCGTCGGCCGTGGAGCTCAACATGTCGGCCGTTAGCCTCGGATTCGGATACGCGAAGGAGCACTTCGAGAAGCACGATCCGTGGCGCTTGGTGCCGATGGATGGAAAGACCACGGGCCTGATGTTCATGGAGGGCAATCGCGCCGCCGCGCTCGGCTGCGTCATGGGCGGCTGCACGGTCGCCGCTTGGTATCCGATCACGCCCTCGTCGTCGCTGTGCGAGTACTTCATTCAGTACTGCGATCGCTACCGCGTGGACTCAGGATCCGGCGAGCACAACTTCGCGATCGTGCAAGCCGAAGACGAGCTGGCCGCCGCCGGAATCGTCTTCGGCGCCGGCTGGGCGGGCGCGCGCGCGATGACCTCGACCTCGGGGCCGGGGATCTCCCTAATGGCGGAATACGCCGGCTTCGGGTATTTCGCGGAGGTACCGGGCGTCATCTTCGACGTGCAGCGCGCCGGGCCGTCGACCGGCCTGCCGACGCGGACGATGCAGGGCGACGTGTCGTTCGCGTACTCGCTCTCGCACGGCGATACCAAGCACATCGTGCTGTTGCCGGCGACGGTCGCCGAGGCTTACGAGTTCGCGATGGAAGCGTTCGATCTGGCGGAGCGCTTTCAGACGCCGGTCTTCGTTCTGAGCGATCTGGATCTCGGCATGAACTCGTGGCTGACGCCGCCGCTGCGTTATCCGGAGAAGCCGTTCGACCGCGGCAAGGTGCTGAACGCTGACGACCTCGCGTCGATGAAGTCGTGGGGGCGTTATCGCGACGTCGACAAGGACGGGATCGCCTATCGCACTCTGCCGGGGACCAAACATCCCGGCGCGGGTTTCTTCACCCGCGGCACCGGACACGACGAGGAGGCGCGCTACTCCGAGATGCCCGACGTCTGGCAGCGCAACCTCGATCGCCTCAGCCGCAAGCACGACACCGCGCGCCGGGCCGTGCCGGCGCCGGTCGTCGAGGAGAAAAAGGGTCGCAAGGTTGCGGTCCTGGCTTATGGGACGACGCACCATGCGGTGGTCGAGGCGCGCGATTTCCTGCTCGACGCCGGCGTCGAGCTCAACTACATGCGCGTGCGCGCGCTGCCGCTCTCGCCTGAGGTGGCGACGTTCGTCCAGCGTCACGATCGCGTCTACGTAGTCGAGCAGAACCGCGACGGACAGCTCTACGGGATCTTGCGCACGGAGCTTCCCACCCATTTGATCGGGCGCTTGGAGTCGATTCGCCACTACAACGGCGTCCCGATCGACGCTCACGCGATCATCGATCCGCTGCTGGCGGAGCAGCGCGCGCCGGCGGTCGTAGCGGAATAGGAAATGACAGCAAACTTGAATATCGTCGGTCTAACACGCGAGGTCTACAAGGGCCTTCCGACCACGCTGTGCGCGGGTTGCGGACACAACTCGATCACGAACCACCTGATCAAGGCGCTCTTCGAGTACGGGATCGAGCCGCACAAGCTCGCGAAGATGAGCGGCATCGGGTGCTCGTCCAAGACTCCGGCGTATTTCGTCGAGCAGGCCCACGGTTTCAACGGCCTGCACGGGCGCATGCCGTCGGCCGCGACCGGAGCCAAGCTCGCCAACCGCGAGCTGCTCGTGCTCGGCATCAGCGGCGACGGCGACACGGCCAGCATCGGGCTCGGGCAATACTGTCACATGATCCGGCGCAACGTCGATTGCACGTACATCGTCGAGAACAACGGCTGCTACGGCCTGACGAAGGGACAGTTCTCGGCTACGGCCGACGTCGGCTCGACGCAGAAGAGCGGCAAGGCGAACGAATATGCGACGATCGACATCTGCGGCCTGGCCATCGAGCTAGGCGCCACCTTCGTCGCGCGGTCGTTCTCGGGCGACGGCAAGCAGCTCGTTCCGCTGCTGCAGGCGGCCTTCTCGCACCGCGGCACGGCGGTTCTCGACGTCATCAGCCCGTGCGTCACGTTCAACGACCACGAAGGCTCCACGAAGAGCTACGCCTACGTGAAGGATCACGACGTCGTGCTGCACACCGCCGACTATATCGCCGGCGGGCGCGAGATCAACGTCGATTACGAGCCTGGGACCGTTCGCGACGTCGAGCTCGAAGACGGCTCGCACGTACTCCTGCGCAAACTCGACGTGGACTACGATCCGACAGACGGCATCGGAGCCTTGAAGACGATCCACGAGACGCGCAACCGGGGCGAGTTCGTCACCGGGCTGCTCTACGTGAACACCGAGGAACGCGATCTCTGCGAGCACGAGCATCTCACGCGCAGGCCGCTCGCGCAGCTCGACGAGGACGCGCTGCGGATCGACCACGAGGAGTGGGACCGCATGATGGAGGCGGCAGCGTCGAAGTGAAGCTCCGCGTAGGCGCGCTCCTGGTCGCGCTGATCGCCGTGCAGACGCTTCCGGCCAAGGCCGTTGTCGTGCACGGGCGGGTATGGCAGGCGACCTACGTCGCGGCGTACCAGCCGACGTTCGGTCCCTCGCGCGTGCCGTATGCCGGGACGCTGAAGCTCAAGTTCGACCACGGCATCGTCAGCGGCACGTATGTATCGGATTCGGTGCGCCCCGATTCGTTGTACGGACGCACGATCGCCGTCAGCGGCGGTGTGAGCGAGGGCCACGTGACGCTCAACCTGCAGGCGCCGGGCGGATTCACCGTGCGCGGCACGCTTTCGGGCGACGGCGAGATCTCGGGTACCGCCACGATCCGCGGATCGTTCTACAACTTCCTCGCCAAAGTCAAATCGTCGCCGTAGACCAGACAAAAAAGGTATGGCTCGCGTTCATATTGCTGAGCGCGACGTTTTTCATGCTGCTCGTCGACTTCTCGATCGTGAGCATCGCGCTTCCCTCGATGGAAAGCGAGCTCCACATGCGGGCGTCGCAGGGGCAGTGGATCGTAAGCACCTACGCGATCTTCCTGGCCGGATTCCTCATGCTCACGGGGCGCTGCGCCGATCTGTACGGGCGGTTTCGTTTCTTCGTCGCCGGGTTGATCGTGTTTGCGCTCGGCTCGTTGCTCGGTGGCCTGGCGCGCAGCGGCGAGATGCTGATCGCCATGCGCGCCGTGCAAGGGCTGGGCGCCGCGCTGGCCAACCCGGCGGCGTTGGCGATCGCGCTTTCGCTGTTTCCGGCGGGACCGCAGCGCTCGCGTGCGATCGCGACGTGGGGAATGGTCGGCACGATGGGTGTCGCGGCGGGCATGCTCTTCGGCGGCGTTCTCGTGCAGTATCTGGGATGGCGTTCGGTGCTGTTCGTCAACGTGCCGATCGCGGCGCTGGTCCTCGCACTCGCACCGATCTATCTGACACGCGATCGGGGTGACGCGACGCATCCGAAGCTCGACGTGCTCGGCGCGCTTCTGCTCACGACAGGGCTCGTGACGTTCGTCTACACCGTCGAGTCGATCCCGGTCGAGGGCCTCGGGTCGTGGCACGCGCTTGCCGGCATTGCGGCGACCGTGGTGTCGCTGGCGCTGTTCGTCTTGGTCGAACGCCGCGTTGCCGAGCCGATCCTGCCGCGGCGCGTTTTACGGTATCCGGATCTCCTCTCCGGCGCGTCGGTCGTGATGCTCCAGCCGATGTCGTACGCCGGCATCTTGGTGTTCGCATCGGTCTACGTGCAGCGCGTCTCCGGTTACGCTCCGCTATGGGCGGGGCTGGCCTTCCTGCCGTCGACCGTCATCGTCGCACTCGTGGCCGCGCCGCTGACCATGCCGATCGCGCGCGCGCTCGGCGTGCGCACGATGGGCATCGTGATGGGCGGTTTGATGACCGCCGGAGAGGCGATCCTGCTCTTCATGCAGCCGAACTCGCCGTATTGGGCGATCCTTCTTCCGGCCACGTGCATCGCCGGCTTCAGCGGCATGCTCGCCTATCAGACGGGAATGATCGCGGGGCTCGCGCACGTCGACGACGTCGACGAGGGCAGCGCCTCGGCCGCGATGAGCTTCGCGCTGCAGCTCGGCATCGGCTTGGGCGTGGCGTTCGGCGCCGCGGTTGAGGAGGCGAGAACGGCGGCCTTGCTCCACGCCGGTGCGTCACCAATCGTTGCGCTCGCCGGCGGCCTCCACGGCGCGTTCTGGTTTTCCGTGATCGCGGGGGTGGCGACCGCGGCGGCCGTCGTCGCCGGGTACCGTCACGCGGCAGCGGCAGAGATTCCGCAGCGGCATTACCTTCCGTTCGGGAAACTGCATCATCCCATCTCGGTGAAGGCGTGACGGAGACGCAGTTGGACCAGCTCGTCGCGGCGTTGCGCGGCGCGTCGTCGGTCTTCGTACTCACCGGATCGGGCATCTCGGCCGAGAGCGGCCTGCCGACGTTTCGCGGGGTCGGCGGGCTCTGGCGCACGCACCGGGTCGAAGAGCTCGCGTCGCCGGAGGGGTTTGCGCGCGATCCACAGCTGGTGTGGACCTGGTACAACGAGCGCAAATCCGCGCACGGACGCGCGCAACCCAACGCCGGCCACGTCGCGCTGGCGCGGCTCGAGGACAGCGTTGCGGACTTCACGCTGTCTACGCAGAACGTCGACTCGCTGCACTTGCGCGCCGGGTCGCGCAACGTGCTCGAGCTGCACGGTAACCTGCGCGAGGCGCGCTGCGCGCGCTGCGACGCGCGCCGGCCGCTGCCCGACGATGGTTTACCGCGCAGCCAGATCCAGCACGAGTGCGGCGGGCTCTTTCGGCCCGACATCGTGTGGTTTGGCGAGCCGCTGCCGGAGGCGGCGTGGCGAGCGTCCGAACGCGCGGCCGCGCGGGCCGGCGTCATCCTCGTGGTCGGCACCAGCGCGGTCGTCTATCCGGCCGCGGCGCTGGCGACGCATTACAACCGTCGTGCCTTCGTCGCCGAGATCAACCCCGAAGCGACGGCGATCAGCGACCACGTAAACTGCACGTTGCGCGGCACGGCGGCGGAGGTGCTCCCGAGAATCCTGGTTGGATTGGTTTAAGTGGTGACCTCCCGAGTTACGGAACGCCGTCGCACGAAGAACCAGTAGACCGGCAGACCCGAGATCAGTATCGCGAGGCCGATCGTAGTCTCGGGCGAGGTGATCATGACGTCGACGACGACGCCCCACGCGACGGCAAGAAACATGAGGGTCGTTACGGGGTGGCCCGGCATTCGAATGCTGGGTGCGGGAGCCGCGGGATCGCGAGCGTCGCGATTCCGAAAGACGATGAGCGCAATGGCTGCTAGTCCGAAGAAGATGTAGTCGATGCACGTCACGTAGTTCAATATCCGCTCGTAGGGAAGGAACGAAATAATTAGCGCGATCATGCCCTGGGAGACGATCGCTATGACCGGCGCGTGCGTTCGCCGGTTCACCCATGCTAACTGCTTGAAGAACGTGCCGTCAGCGGCCATTTGAAAGTAGACGCGAGGCGACGTTAGAATTTGGTTGCTCAAGAACCCAAGGGTCGACAGCGCGATAACGATCGCCATTACCCGCAGACCGATCGGGCCGAATGCGAGCCGCGCAATCTCCGAGGCTGGAGTGCTCGTGGCGGCGAGCGCATCGACCCCGAGCGTGCGCAGGCAGACCGCGTTTACGGCGAGATACAGCACGATGACGACGACGACGCCGGCGATGATGCCGCGCGGCAGGGTCACCTGCGGTTCCTTGAGCTCCGCCGTCATGAAACTCGACGTTTGCCAGCCGCTGTAGGCGAACAGCACCGGAACGAGAGCGAGACCGATGGCCGCGAACGCTCCACCGGCGAAGGCGCCGGATTGACTTGAAACGGGCGCGGCGTGCGGCGCAACCAGGCCGACGACGACGAATCCGGCGACTGCGGCGATCTTGAGGATCATGAAGAGATTCTGCGTCGTCGCCCCGGTTCGCACTCCCAGTGCGTTGATCACCGTAAAGAACACGATCGCGATCCCCGCCACGAGGCCGCTCGAGAGCTGCCATCCGGTGAGCGGAGCGAAGTACTTTGCAAACGTGACGGCCGCGGCCGCCGCGCCGCCGCTCTGTGAGACGAGCAGCAGCGTCCATCCGTACATGAAGGCCAGTGAGGGATGGAAGGCATCCTTCATGTAGGCGTAGACTCCGCCGTCGTGTGGCCGTCGGGCGGCGAGTTCGGCGAAAACGCCCGCGCCGAACAGCACCACCAAACCGCCGAGCACCCAGACCAGCATCACGAGCGGCGCGCTGTGCACGTGACGCGCGACGACCGATGGGTTCATGAAGATGCCCGAGCCGACGATCCCGCCCATCACGATTAGGGCGGCGTCGCGGCCACCGAGGCGGCGCAGAAGTTTAGGCGAACCTTGCGGGTATGTTTGCACTAGCGATGTTCTTCCTCACGACTCTCGCTTCTACCGTGGCGCAAGCGCCGCCCCCGGCACCTCCGGTCGTCGCCGCTCAGCCGCCGCTCGAGGATGGCGCGTGCCTCGACTCGGCGCGGGCCGTCCCGCAGGTGCTCCAGCCGCCCGTGTCCCGCGCGATGCAGATCGTGCGCATCGACCAGGTCGTCTCGACCGCGACGATGATGCCCGGCGCGATCATCGGCTTCCTCTACACAACGCAGAACGGTACGACCTGGCTCGGCGAGCGCAGCACCGAGTATACGTCGCCTGCGACGGCGACGGCGATCAATACGGTGTTGGCCGCCACGCACGTTGCGACGAAGAACATCACGAGCTTTCCGCCGCAGAGCCGCTACGGCGTAGCCACGAAATACGCGCAGTTCTTCCCGGTCCGGATTCCGCCCGACGCGTTCGGGCCGCTGCGCATCTCGCTGGCGCCTTGCGTCATATGGCCGCCCGGGCGAGCGCTGCCCGATCCGAGCTTATGACCGCTCGGACCCTTTGCGGCGTAGCCTGTCCTGAGCGACACTGAGCTTGTCGAAGTGGAGTCGAAGGGCATCCGAGCGCCGGGATAGCGTGTTATAAGCCCGATGGAATTCGTCGTTCGCGCCCGCTTGGGGACGTTTGCCCCCAACGCCGACGTCTTCGTCGACGAGGATAAGTGCAGCGTCATCGTCGTTGTCGAGGTCGCCGGGGCGGACGCCGAGTCTCTGAGCGTTTACTTCGACGAGAGCTGTCTCGTGATCTCCGGACGCCGCCTGCAGGCGGCGCACTGGCGGCGCGGGTCGTTTGCCCAGAAGGAAATCGCGCGCGGCGATTTCGTTAAGCGAATTCCACTGCCGGTCGCGATCGAATACGACCGCGTCACGGCCAGCTACGACGACGGCCTGCTCGTCGTCGTCGCGCCGATCGCAGTGACGGCGTACATGCCGACCTCGCGCACGGAGCTGCATCTTGTCGTCAAGAGGACTCATTCATAGTTATATGGCCGAAACGCGCCCGGCTGAAAAGGCTACGGCCGAACAGCCGAACCAAAACGTCGTCACCGCGAACCTGATCGGCATTCTGCCGCTGCAGGAGGCCGTGCTCTTCCCGCACACGGTCATTCCGCTCGCGGTCGTCAAGAAGCCGGGCATCGCGTTGGTCGAGGAGGCGCTGCGCGAGGGCAAGCCGATCGGCTTGACCGTGCTGAAGGATCGCGAGATCGAAGACCCTGGACCCGACGACGTACATCGCGTCGGAACGATCGGCGTGATCCAAAAGATGCTCAAGGTTCCAGACGGGACGTTGCGCTGCATCGTCGCCGGCCAGCAGGTCTTCAGGATCGAGCAGTTCACGCAGGTGTCGCCGTATATGGTGGCGGCGTACACCGAACTCCCCGATACGACGGTCGAGAACGAAGAGCTCGTAGCGATGCAGCGCAACCTCGCGGGTCTCTTCCAGAAGCTGCTGTCGTATTTGCCGCAGGCGCCTCGCGAGATGGAGATGGAGGTGGCGAACATCACCGATCCGGTGGTGCTCACGTACTTCGTCGCGTCGACGATGCGGCTCGACACCGCCGACCGCCAGGCGCTGCTCGAGGAGCGCGACACCGCGAAGCGCATGCGCAAGTTGACGCTCCTGCTCACCAAGGAGTTGGAAGTCGTCGAGCTCGGTCACAAGATTCAGAGCGACATCCAGCGCGAGATGGAAAAGAATCAGCGCGAGTTCTACCTGCGCCAGCAGCTGCGCGCGATCCAGGAAGAGCTCGGCGAGGTTGATCCGCAGCAGGCCGAGACCAACGAGCTGCGCTCGAAAATCGACGCCGCGGCGATGCCGCCCGACGTGAAGAAGGCCGCCGACCGCGAGCTCGACCGGCTCTCGAAGGTGCCGCAGGCGAGCCCGGAATACAGCGTGATCCGCACGTATCTCGACTGGCTCGTCACGCTGCCGTGGAACGTCGAAACGGCCGACCACATCGACATCAAGGCGGCGCGCACGATCCTCGACGAGGACCACTACGATCTCGACAAGATCAAGGACCGAATCATCGAGTATCTCGCGGTCGGAAAGCTCAAGAAAAAACTGACCGGGCCGATCCTGTGCTTCGTCGGTCCGCCTGGCGTGGGCAAAACGTCGCTGGGCCAATCTATCGCGCGCGCGATGGGGCGTAAGTTCGTGCGCCTCTCGGTGGGTGGCGTTCACGACGAGGCCGAGATCCGCGGTCATCGCCGCACGTACATCGGCGCGATGCCGGGCACGATCGTGCGCGCGATTCGCGACTCCGGCACGCGCAATCCCGTGATGATGATCGACGAGATCGACAAGGTGGGTGCGGACTTCCGCGGCGACCCGCAGTCGGCGCTGCTCGAGGTGCTCGATCCGGAGCAGAACAACAACTTCCGCGACCACTATCTCGACTTGCCGTTCGATCTGTCGGCGGTGCTCTTCATCTGCACGGCCAACAACCTCGATACGATCTCGCCGCCGCTGCGCGACCGCATGGAGATCATCACGCTTTCGGGATACACCGAGCTCGAGAAGCTCCAAATCGCTAAGCGCTATCTCGTTAGGAAGCAGCGCCAGAACAACGGCCTGCGCGACACGCAGGCGCAGATCAGCGACGCTGCGATCCGTGCGATCATCAACGACTACACGCGAGAGGCGGGGGTCCGCAATCTCGAGCGCGAGATCGGTTCGGTCTTCCGCAAGATCGCGCGGAAGATCGCCGAGAGCCCGCGCTACAAAGCGCGCGTGAAGCCCGAAAATCTCGTCGAGTATCTCAGCAAACCGCGCTTCTTCAACGAGGTGCGCAAACGCGTCGCGTCCGTCGGCGTCGCCACGGGCATGGCATGGACGCCGGTCGGCGGCGACATCCTCTTTATCGAAACTCAGGCGATGCCCGGGACCGGCAAGCTGGTGCTAACGGGCCAGCTCGGCGACGTGATGAAGGAGAGCGCGCAGGCCGCCGTCTCGTTCCTGCGTTCGCGGTCGGGCGAGCTCGGGCTGCCCGAGGACTACTTCGCGAAGCACGACATTCACATCCACGTACCTGCCGGCGCGACGCCGAAGGATGGTCCGTCGGCCGGCATCGCGCTCGCGACGTCGATCGCCTCGATGCTGACCGGCATCAAGGTCGATCCGAATCTTGCGATGACGGGTGAGATCACGCTGACGGGGCAAGTGCTCCCGATCGGCGGATTGAAAGAAAAAGTGTTGGGCGCCAAGCGCGCGGGGATCACGAAGATCCTTCTGCCGCGCCGCAACGAGATGGATCTCGACGACATTCCGAAGGAAGTGCGCGACAGCATGACGTTCGTGCCGGTCGACGAGCTTTCCGAGGTGCTGCATCACGCGCTGGGCAAGCGCCTCATCTCGCCGGTTCCGCTGGGTGCCGACGGCAAGACCAACAACGTCGTTCCGCTGCGCGCCCGATCGGGGCACACGAAGCGCCGCAACGGCGTCGTGAAGCGCAGCGGCGTCCGCAAACCGATCAAACGCTAGCGACGTTAGCCCACAAAAATTCCGGTGCCCTCGCGCACTTCGCCGACAACGGCCGCGAGGGCGCCGTATTTTTGTAGGTCGCGCGAAAGCGGTTGGACGCGATCCGGCCCGACGCTGATCAAGAGGCCGCCCGACGTCTGTGCGTCGGAGAGACCGAGACGCACGCTCTCGGGTATCGATGGAGCAAAATCCGTAAACACCGCATGCGTTTCGGCGTTGCGGCGCGTGCCGCCCGGCACCGTCCCCGTCTCAATCAGATCGAGCACGCCGGACATAAACGGCACGGCGGTGGCGTTAAGGGCGAGCATCACGTTCGACGCGCGCGCCATGTTGTCGGCGTGGCCGAGCAGACCGAAGCCGGTCACGTCCGTCGCCGCAAGCGCGCCCGCAGCCAACATCGCCTCGGACGCGCGGTCGTTGAGCGTCGTCATCCAATCCACGGCTTCGCGTAGATCGTGGTCCGTAATCGCACCACGCTTGAGCGCCGTCGTTAGGATGCCCGTGCCGAGCGGCTTGGTCAACACGAGCACGTCGCCCGGCAGCGCGCCGGCGTTGGTCACGACGCGTTTCGGATCGACGACACCAGTAACCGCCATGCCGTATTTCGGTTCAGCGTCCTTGATGGTGTGGCCGCCGAGGATAGCGACGCCGGCGTTGCGCGCTACCGCCGCGCCTCCGTCGAGGATCCGCGCCAAGATCGCGAGATCGAGATCCTCCGGAAACGCGACGATGTTGAGCGCGGTCAGCGGGCGGCCGCCCATAGCGTAGACGTCGGAGAGTGCGTTGGTCGCGGCGATGCGACCGAAGTCGTACGGATCGTCGACGATCGGCGTGAAGAAGTCGACGGTCTGCACGAGCGCGAGATCCCCGCGCACGAGATACACGCCCGCGTCGTCACTGCCGCCGTAACCGATGAGGACGCGCTCGTTCGTCGCGGGCGACACGCGCTCCATCACATGACGCAGCTCCGCCGCGCCGAGCTTGGCCGCGCAGCCCGCGCACGAGGACAGCTCGGTAAGGCGGATGCTTGCGACGTCCATCGAAAGCAATATTTGATGCCGCGGCAACTGCTGTTCCTTCCGGGGCCCGTCATGCTCGCTCAGCCGGTCGTCGAAGCCCTGGCCTGTCCGCTGATCGACCATCGCGGCCCCGAGTTCGCAGCGCTGCTCGGTCGCATCACGGGCGCCCTGCAGCCAATCTTCGGCACACAAGGGGACGTCGTGTTGCTCGGCAGCTCGGGCACCGGCGCTCTCGAGACCGCCGTCGCTAACGTCTTTACTCCGGGCGACCGCGTCCTCTCGTGTGCCGTCGGTGTCTTCGGCAAGCGCTTCGCGGCGATCGCGGAGCGTTACGGCTGCTCGGTCGAGCCGCTCGACACCGCCGTGGGCTCGGCGCTCGATCCGCGCGCGCTCGAGGCGCGCCTTTCGGCCGACACGAAGCGTGAGTTCGCGGGCGTCTTGATCACGCACAACGAGACGTCCACCGGCGTCGCGTCCGACATGGCCGCGCTCGCGCCGATCCTGCAGGCTCACGGCGCGTTGACGCTGGTCGATTCGATCAGCGGACTCGGTGCGTCGGAGCTGCGCATGGACGAGTGGGGCTACGATGTCGTGGTCGCGGCGTCGCAGAAGGCCTTCGCGGCGCCCCCGGGCGTCGCGATGGTGGCCGCCAGCGAGCGCGCCTGGAAGCGCATGGAACACACAAAATCAGCGCGGTTTTATTTCGACTTGCGGCACGCGCGCGAAGCGGCGCGGCACGGTCAGATGCCGTGGACGCCTCCGATTTCGATCCTCTACGCGCTCGACGTCGCGCTCCAGCGCTATCACGCGGAGGGAATGGAAGCTTCGTGGACGCGCTTCGCGCGTTATGCCGCAGCGATTCGCGCCGCGCTCGAACGCCTCGGCTTCACGCTCGTGTCGACGCCGGACGCCCACTCGCCGACCGTCGTAGCGGCCTACCCGCCGGCCGGCGTTGACATCGCGGCGCTGCTGAAGCGGCTGCGTGAAAAACATCGCGTCGTGCTCTCCGGCGGCCAGGGCGAGCTGGCCGGAAAGATCCTGCGATTCGGCACGATGGGCGACGTGCGCGACGTCGACCTGCTCGGCGCGATCGGCGCGATCGAGCTCACGCTGCTGGATCTCGGCCACGACGTGACGCCCGGAGCGGCGACCGGCGCAGCGATCGAAGCGCTCGCGGGGCGCTTTATAAGTGGTGTCGCCTAAAGTACGGTTCGACGAACGGGCGCGCGAACCACGGGATCGTCGATAGAATCGCGTCGTCGATCGGCGCGTCATACGTCACCAAGTATGGCGCCAGGCGCGAGTCGTGCAGGCTCGCACGAATGTCGGGCGAGAGCGGAAAAAAGAGCGACACGAAGAGCACGAGCCACAATAGGATCGCGCCCTTGGCGAAGCCGACGAACGCTCCGCCCAACGCGTTCCCGATCCCGAGTACCGGCAGCTTCGCGATGGCACCGAGCAGGCGCGCCACGATCAGCAGGGCCACATAGGTCAAGAGTCCGGTGCCGAACATGCCGATGACGTGCGCCGATCCGGGTCCGACCTTCGCGATGGCCTCGATTTGCGAATCCAGAAAGCCGTTGTAGAACCACGGCGCGACCAAAGCCGCGGTAACCGCGACCGCGCCGCCCAGCTCCGAGACGAATCCGCGCGTATATCCCTTGTACGTTGCGATACCGAGCACGATGATCATCACCGCGTCGGGCCAGGCAGCGCCGGCGGTCACGTTCGAATCGTCGCCCCCAACCGCTCGCCGAGAGCGACGAGGACAGCGGCGACCGCCGCATCGGCCTCCTCGTCGGTGATCGTCGCGTCGAAGCGCTGCAGCGTGACGCGCAGGGCGAGGCTCTTGTGCCCGTCCGCGACCTGCGGTCCGCGGTATTCGTCGAACGCATGGACGCCGGTGCTCAGCGGACCGGCCGCGGCGGCGACGGCCAGTTCGACCTCGTGCGCGCTCACGTCGTCGCGCACCACCAGCGCGATGTCGCGATACGTCGAGGGGAACCTGGACGGCACACGATAGTGCGGCACGGCGTACGCAGGCAGCGCCGCGACGTCGATGAGGCAGACGTACGCGTTGCCGGATAGGCCGAACGCTCGGCTTAAGCGCGGGTCGATGCACCCGAGCTCGCCCACCTCGCGGCCCTCGATCGTCAGCGCCGCGCGCTTGCCGGGATGGAACTCGACGCCGCCGCCCGGCGACGCGTCGACGGTTAGGCCCGTGATCTTTCGAACTAGCGCCTCGCAGTCGCCGCGCAGCCGCAGGAACGGTTCGTCGCGCCAGGGCCGCGCAGAATCGGCGTTTGCCGTAAAGCCGAATCCGAGCGCGGTCCGCTCGGCAACGCCGTCGCCGTCCGCGCGGAACACGTCGCCGATCTCGAAGATTCGAACCGCTTCGTAGGCGGCGAAGTACTCGAGCATCCCCGGAACCAGCGAGCCACGGAGAAAGCGTTGCTCTTCCGACAGCGGGTTGCGAACCTCGACCGAAGCGTCGCCGTACGCGGAGCCGCGCAGCGAGTGCGTGATGATCTCGCGATAGCCCAGCGCCTCGAGCGCGTGCGCCAGGCGACGCTCGCGATCGAACACCGCACTCGAGATCGCGTGCGGTGGCACCGACGGCTCGACGGCCTCGATCCGGTCGTATCCCTCGATGCGCGCGGTTTCTTCGATTAGGTCGGCAGCGATCGTGAGGTCGCGGCGCCACGGCGGCGCCGTCACCGCGAGCGCGCCCGTCCCGGCCGGCTCCACGGCGCAGCCGAGCGCCTCGAGATGCTGGGCGACGCGTTCGCGAGGTATCGCGAGGCCCAATAGCCGCTCCACGTCGCGCAGCGGCAGGCGAATCGGCGCCGGCGTCATCAGCTCGGCTCCGAAGGCGTGAGGGGCATAGGCAGTCGCGCCGAGCTCGCTCAACAGCTGCGCAGCCCGCGCCGCGCCGAAGTCGGTCAGCGCCGGCGCCAGCGATTTCTCGTGACGAGCCGACGCCTCGGTGCGTAGGCCGAGCGCTCCGCTCATCCGGCGGACCCGCGGGCCGCTGAAGTTGGCGGCCTCGACGACGATCGAGTTCGTCGCCGTTGTTACCTCGCTGGATGCGCTCCCCATCAGACCCGCGAGGCCGAGCGGCGCGGTGTCGTCGGCGATCACGAGCGACGCCGGCGAGAGCGCGCGCGCGACGCCGTCGAGCGTCACGATCTTCTCGCCGTCGCGAGCGCTGCGGACCGTGAGCGTGCCGCCGTGGATGTGCGCGGCGTCGTAAAAGTGCAGCGGCTGCCCGGTCTCCAGCATCACGTAGTTCGAGACGTCCACCACGTTGTTGATCGGACGCTGGCCCGCCAGGGCAAGCCGGATGCGCATCCAGGCCGGCGCCGGCCGGACCTGCACGCCGTCGAAACGCTGCGCGACGAACCGGTGGCAATCCGTGGACTGCAGGACCACGCGCGGCGCCTCGCCCGGCGGCTCCGTTGCGTCGTACGAATCGAGTAGGGGCGGCAGCCGTAGCTCGACGCCGTAGGATGCGGCGAGCTCGCGCGCCAGCCCGACGATCGACAATGCGTCGGGCCGGTTCGCCGTGATCTCGACGTCCAGCACGTCGTGCCTGAGTCCAAAGAGCTCGACGGCGTCGACGCCGAGCGGAGTCCCCTGGCCAAGCTGCAGGATCCCGTCCTCGAACCACTCCGCGGGCAGCGCCAGCTCGCCGGCCGAGATCATCATTCCGTGCGAGACGACGCCGCGCATCGTGCGCCGCTCGATCCTCAGCGTTGGGAGCTGAGCGCCGACGGTCGCCACGGCGATGACTTGGCCCGCGGCAACGTTGCTGGCCGCAGTGGCGATCGTCAGCGGCTCGGCAGCGCCGACGTCGACGCGCGCGACCTGCAGCCGATCGGCGTTGGGATGCTTCTCGAGCTCCGCGATGCGCCCGGTCACGACCCCGCTGATCTCGGGGCGCCTCTCGACGTCGGCGACGGGAAAGCCGAGCATCGCTAAGCGGTGGGCGACGGCTTCGGCATCGGCCGGAATCGCGGCGTATTCCCGCAGCCAGCTTATCGGTACGCGCACGCGTCGTGTCCGGTCAACTCAGTTGCGCGAGAAAATCGGGGTCGCTGTTGATGAAGCGGCGGATGTCGTCGACGCCGTAGCGCGGCAGGCCGAGCCGCTCGACGCCGAAGCCGAAGGCCCAACCGGAGTACACGTTGGGATCGTAACCGACCTCGCGCAGGACATTAGGATGCACCATTCCGGATCCGCCCAGCTCGATCCACCCCGAGCCGCCGCAGAGGTTGCACCGCGGGCCCGAGGCATCGCCGTGGCACTTCGGGCAAGTCGTGTCCACCTCGGCGCTCGGCTCGGTGAACGGAAAGTACGACGGGCGAAAGCGAACGCGTTGCTCCGGGCCGAACAGCTCGCGGCACAATCCGGTCAGCATGCCCTTCAGATGTCCGAAATGGATGTCGTCGGCGACGAGCAATCCTTCGACCTGATGGAACTGAAAGAGATGCCGCGCGTCGACAGCGTCGCGGCGAAAGCACTTTCCCGGCGCCACGATCGCGATCGGTGGGCGATGCTGCTGCATCGTGCGAATCTGCATCGGCGAAGTGTGCGGCCGCAGCAGCACGCCGTCGGTCAACCAGAACGAGTCGAAGCTCTCGCGTGCGGGATGGTCGCTCGGGATGTTCAGGGCGTCGAAGTTGTAATAATCCGGCTCCGCCTCGGGGCCGACGACGACCGCGAAGCCGTGCCGCATGAAGTAGTCGCAGCTTTCCTCGATAATCCGCCGCACCGGATGGATCGATCCGACCTGCGACGCGATCGCAGGGAACGTTGGGTCGATCGCGGCGGCGAGCTCCGCGCCGACGGCGCTCGACTCCAAGTCCGCCTGCGCCGCCTGCAAGCGGCCTTCCATCATGGCGACGGCGTCGTTGATCGCCTTGCCCGCGCCAGGCCGCTCTGCCGGTGGAAGCGTGCCGATCGTGCGGCGCACTTTCGTTACCTCGCCGCTTCTGCCGAGGTAGGCGACGCGCACGTTTTCCAGCGCCTGCGTGGTGCCGACAGCCTTCGCATCGGCCGCGAAGCGCTGGAGCAAATCCGCCAATAGTTGCGTCAAATCGGTCATCGTGTCAAAAACAAAACGCCCGGTACTTTCATTTCTACCGGGCGCTTCCAAAATCGGTTTTTGTAGCTATCTCTGCGAACGACTCCCAATCTAGGTTGTCGCGGGCGCCGCGTGCAGCCTTCGGTAGGCCAGGTAAGCGTCGATCGAACCCGTTTGGGCGAAAAGCCTCCAGAAGAGATAGGACGTTGCCATGCGTTTGCTGTCTCCTTCTGAGCCGTCGGCTCCGGGGCGGCCCTGTCGCGGAATGGGCTGAGTATACCATGTGACTTTTAGCACCGGTAGTCTTGACTTTTTGGGTCCGCACCACTCTCTTGACAAGACCGCAGAGCGCTCCCTTGATGCACGAACGCGCGCCCCGCTTCGTACAGCGCGATCGATCCCGCGACCGCCGCGCTCAGGCTCTCGCTGGGGCCCTGCATAGGGATGGCGAGCACTCGCTCGCAGAGGGTCGCCCAGCGTCCCAGCCCGTGCCGCTCGTTGCCCACGACGATCGCGACCGGGCGCTCAAGTTGCCTGCTCTCCAGGCAGGCGCCGTGGGCCGCGAGCCCGACGAGATTCACCCCCGCGGTGGCCGCCGCCGCGGACAGCGCCGGCGGATCCGCGACCGAGATTGGCTGGCGAAAGATCGCTCCCATCGAGCCGCGCACGACCTTCGGGTTGTATGGGTCGACGCCCAGGCTTCCGAACGCGACGCCGTCGCAGCCGAACGCATCCGCCGAGCGCAGCAGCGTTCCCGCGTTGCCAGGATCGCTGACGTCGGCGAGGACCAAGATCAGCGCCGCGCCGGCCAGTAGTTCTTCGACGGGACGGAGCCGCAGCGGGGCGACGGCCACCACGCCGCTCGGCGTCCTCACGTCCGAAATGTGCGGGGCACTGCGTTCGTCCACGAGGAAGACCGTGATCCCGCGGGACTCTAGCTCGCCGAGCCGGGGCGTCGCGTCGTACATGGTCTCAGTGCAATAGATCTCTTCGACCGGAAAGCGACTCGCGAGGGCCTCTTCCAACATCGTAAGGCCTTCGAACGCAAAGCGCCCCTGCGCGCGGCGCCCCTTGGGCGATTGAAGCGCCCGTACGCCTGCGAGCCGGTCGGCGTGAACTCCGAGACGTACGGCCACGTTAACGCCCTCGAGCCGGCCTGGATGTCGCCATCCGGATGAAGATCATGACCAGTCCCGCAAAGATGGCCGCCAGTACCACGGCGATCCGGTCGTTGAAGTGATGCGGAACGAGCCATCGCAGCAGCACGTAGGCGATGGCGGCGAACACGAAGAGAAAGAAAGCAAGCCAGCCGAGTTCAGCGGCGATGGACGATTTCGCCATTGGCGGTCCTTACGAGGCCCCATTCCGCCGTTCCGCCAAGGGCCTGCCGATGGAAGAAGCGCCCCGCGTGATCGCCTCCCGCCGTTGCTTCGAGGGCCGCGTCTTCGCCGTGCGCGTCGACGAGGTGAGGTTCGAGGATGGGAGCGAGCACCGCGTTGACGTCGTCGAGCACGGCGCCTCCGTTGCGATCGTCGCCACGCCCACCCCGGACACGATCGTTTTGGTACGCCAGTACCGGCACCCGGCGAACGCGGCGCCGTGGGAGATTCCCGCCGGATCGTCCGACGCCAACGAGAGCCCCACGGACGGCGCCAGGCGCGAGCTGCGCGAGGAAACCGGGTATCTCGCGGGCAGCATCCGGCCGATCGGCTCTGTCTGGACTACTCCCGGCTTCTGCTCTGAGGTCATGCACTTCTTTCACGCGGATCAGCTCACCGCCGGCGCGCCGGCAACGGATGAAGACGAACGAATCGAGGTGCGGACGTGCACGCGTGAGGCGGCATGGCGCCTGGTCGGTGAGGGGACCGTCGACGCAAAAACCCTGCTGGCCCTGCTTTGGCTGCAGGGCGGAGAAGGTGAATTTGGAAGTCACTTTGGTCGATAGTTACTGTAAGAAAGACTTCCGCATCGTCGCCGTTGCTACCGACGCGGCTGGAGTCGATCTTGGAGGTAGGTGGTGGAAATACCGAGCGACATTGACGCCGTACTGAAGCGATTGTTGGAGCGCAACCGTCTGGGCGCAGATGCGTCCGTGTTAGCGCCCGAGGACGAGGCCTACTTGAGCTCCCTGATCGATGCGGTTCGCGGCGGCCGCCGAGCCGTCTTGATCGTCGAAGACGCCGAGGAGCGGCTGCGCTACATGTTCAGCAACGCGACGCGCGCCGAGGCCGTGACGATGTTGGGCAAAGTCGTCGAAGCGACGGGACGGCGGTTGGCCGACGGAGACGACTAGGCGGTCAAACTGAGTCCGTCGATCTTGCCGTCGGCGGTCACTTCGAACTGGTAGTGAAACTGCGCATTGGGGTAGCGCACGAGGAACTCGTACAGCGTGTCGCCGTTCGTTTCGACGGTGCTCGATATCGGCGCGATCGATTGAACCGGACCCAGGGACGCGAAGTCTTCACGCGCAACGAGTTCGTCGCTCAGGTAGGCACTGAAGGACGGGGTCAGTTCCGAGCGATCCAGGTGGCGGGTCGCGAGACGATCGAGCCACTCCTTAGCTCGCGTCACGATGGCGTTGTCCAGGTTCGTCGTCGCCGGCGGCACCAAGAGATCTAAGATGCGGGCCCCCAATTCTTCGGGGATCGTCACCGAGCGCCCGCGCAGTGAGTCGACGTTGGATAGCACGATCACGCCTACTTGTTGTTCGGGCAGTAGCGCGTTCATCGCGCGATAACCCGAGATCTCACCGTTGGTCCAGACGAACTCCTTGCCCCCACGCCGATCGATGACCCATCCCATGCCGTACTTCGTCGGCCCGGCGCTCGCGGTTGGGCTGAACATCGTTCGAACCGAATCCACGCGCAGCAACACCGGCATCTCGATGTCCCACTTGGCGAGGTCGTAGATCGTGGAAACGAGGCCGGAGTCGCCGTCGAGCCACGCAGGGTCCCACGTCGGGGCGACCGCGAAGTCGCGCGCGCTGCGCGTGTAACCGGTGGCATGTGCGCCGATGCCGTTATCGCCGGCGAGGAACGTGTGATTCATCACGAGCGGCAAGAAGATGTGCTGCTCGAGATAGTCGGAGAGCGGGACGCCGCTGACGCGCTGCACGATCAGGCCGGCGATGAGATAGTTGATCGGATTGTTCGCGTAGACGACACCTGGAGAAGCGGGTGGTTTGATCCCATCGACCATGGCGAGCAGGTCGTTGAGCTTGATCGTGCGCGTCAGATCAGACGCGACTTTCGGGATCGTCGTATAGCTTGGGAGGCCGGAGGTCTGCGTGAGGAGCTGCGCGATCGTGACGTCGTCGCCCAAATGGAACTCGGGGACGTACTTGCTCACTCGATCGTCGAGGCTTAATTTGCCGTCCTGGACAAGCAATAGGATCGAGGCGGCCGTAAACTCCATCGTGACGCCGCCCGCGTAAAACTCCGTGTCGGGCATCATCGCGGCGTGTGGTGCGATCGTCGCGAAGCCAAATCCGCGCGCGTAGACGAGCCGGCCGTCCTCGACGACGCCGATCGCGAGCCCGGGCGTCCGCCCCGCATGAATTTCATCTCTTGCCATGCGGTCGATCTGCGCGGCGACCGAGGGAGTCAAGGCGAGCCCGGGTTGCGAGCGGGCCGGCAGCGCTAACAACCCGACGAATAGAGCCGTCGCAAAGACGGAACCCCAACGTCTCATAACGCCACCATTATATACTAGCGCGCGTCTGCCTGTCGCGGACGCGCGCACCTCGAGACTATCGTTCCGCGGCTTGCCGCGCCAGGTTCAGCAGCATCCCGAACGCCTTTTCGTCCGAGATAGCCAGGTCCGCGAGGGCCTTGCGGTTCAGGCTGACGCCGGATTTCTTCAGGCCGTGCATGAAGACCGAATATGAAAGACCTTCGCGGCGCACGGCGGCGTTGATCCGGCTGATCCACAGCGAGCGGAAATCGCGCTTGCGCACGCGCCGGTCGCGGAACGAGTAGGCCAGCGACTTCAGTAGCGCCTCGTTAGCGACGCGATAGTTGCGGCGGCGCGACGCGCGGAAGCCCTTGACTAGCTTCATGACCTTGCGGCGGTGCTTGAGAGCGTTTACCCCGCGTTTGATGCGTGCCATGTCGAGCCTCCGTTATACCAGATACGGGATCGTCGGCGCGATGCGCTTCAGATCGCCCTTCGCGGTGGGCTGGTCCTTGCGAAACTTGCGCTTGCGCTTACGCGACTTCTTGCTGAGAATATGGCCGCAGCCGTCGAACTGGTGACGGTGCGTCACCTTGCCCGTCGCGCTGACCTTCACGCGCTTCGCGGTCCCCCGGTGAGTACGAATCTTAGGCACTGGTTCGCTCCTTCGCTGGTGTCTCGGTTGTCTCGGTTGTCTCGTGCACGATCGGTTTGGTCTCCCGTTCGCGCGGTGTCGAAAACTTCGGCGGACCCGTCGGCGTCATGCGGGGCGCCATGATCATGAACATGTTCTTGCCTTCGAGCCGCGGCTCACGCTCGACCGTTGCCAACGGCGCCAAGTCCTCGGCCATGCGGTCGAGCAACCGGCGCCCGAACGACGTGTACGTGATCTCGCGCCCGCGGAACATGATCGTCACCTTGATCTTGCTTCCGTCAAGCAGCAGCCGTTCGGCCATCCGTGCCTTGGTCTCGTAGTCATGCGTCTCGATCTTCGGCCGCAGCTTCACTTCTTTTAATTCGACGTGGCGCTGTTTCTTGCGAGCGTCCTTGTCCTTCTTCGATTGCTCGTATTTGAGCCGTCCATAGTCAGCGATCTTACATACGGGCGGCTGCGCGTTCGGCGAGATCTCGATCAGATCGAGCCCCGCGGTTCGCGCGCGCGCCAACGCGTCTTCGGTTGGGAGTATCCCGAGTTGGTGTCCGTTTTCGTCGATCACCCGAACCGCACGAATGCGAATTTGATCGTTGACGCGTAGGGGTCGTGCTATGAGCTCATCTCCAAACAAAAAAGGCGCTGCCGGAGCAACCCCACCACGGAACCGGCCGAGGGTTCCTTAAAGTGAAGACCGGATCGCCCGTGGGCATCCGGTGAGCGGAACGACCCGCTGCTTCGGCCCGCCAACCATATCACGCGCGTCCGGGGGAGTGTCAAGAGTGGGCGGCGAGCTCCCCGACCGCGTCGGCGAAGTGTTCCAGGAAGTAAGCGGTGGCCTCGTCGTCGATGACCAGCGGCGGCGCGACGCGTAGCACGTACTCGCGGCAGTCCTTGGCCGCGACGCCGCGCTCCAGCAAAGCGTCGGAGAGGCGCTTCGCAGGGACCGTCAGGGCGATGCCGACGAGCAGACCGCGGCCTCGGACCTCCGTTATCAAGGGTGAAGACAGCGCGCGTATCCCCCGCATCAGCCGCGCGCCGGCGTAGCGCGAGCGTGCCGGAAGATTTTCGGATACGACCACGTCGAGCGCCGCTTGCGCGACCGCCGAAGCGAGCGGGTTGCCTCCGAAAGTGCTGCCGTGACTGCCCGGCTCGAACAGCCGCATGAGACCGTCGTTCGCGAGGATTGCCGACACCGGGTAGAAGCCGCCCCCCAGCGCCTTGCCGACCACCAGCACGTCGGGTCGAACGGCGTCGTAATCGCACGCGAAGAGATCGCCGGTGCGGCCCAGCCCGGTCTGGATCTCGTCGGCGATGAACAGCACGTCGTGCTCGCGGCACAGCGCCCATGCGCGCTTGATATAACCCTCGGGCGGCACGTTCACGCCGCCTTCGCCCTGAATCGGTTCGATCAGTATCGCGCATGTGTTCGGCGTGATCGCTCGCTCGAGGGCGTCGGCGTCGCCGAACGGCACCGCGACGAATCCGGGAACGAACGGACCGAACCCGTAACGATACTCCGCCGTCGTGCTCGCGCTGACCGCCGCGAGCGTCCGGCCGTGAAAGTTGTCGGAGAAGACGATGATCTCCGCGCGATCCTCGGGTACGCGCTTCACGTCGTACGCCCAGCGCCGCGCCAGTTTGATCGCCGTCTCGACAGCCTCGACGCCGGTGTTCATCGGGAGCGCCTTGTCGTATCCCGTCAGGCGCGTCAGCGTCTCGAGGAATCCGGGCAAACGATCGTTGCGCATCGCGCGCGACGTTAGCGTCACCTTCTGCGCCTGCTCGACGAGCGCCGCGTGGATCTGCGGGTGACAGTGCCCCTGGTTAAGTGCCGAGTACGCGCTCACGCAGTCGAGATAGCGCCTGCCGCCAACGTCCCACAACCAAACGCCCTGCGCGCGCTCGACGACGAGATCGAGCGGAGCGTAGTTGTGAGCCCCATAGCGCTCTTCCGCGGCGATCAGTTCGCGCGCACGCTCTGAAAGGAGATACACGCTGAAGCTGTTAAGGACTTTTCCTTGACTACCTGCTTTTCGCTGCTCGACCGTTTGGTGGCGCGGGATTATCCCGCTCTCGCCCCCAACGGACGCACGATCGCCCACGTCCACGGCGCGCGCACGCGCCGCGCTATTGTCCTGCTGCACGGGCTGAGTACGACGCCGGCGCAGTTCGAACGGGTGGCGCGCGAACTGTTCGCGCGGGGGCACAATGTAGTCGTGCCGCGGCTGCCCCATCACGGTCACGCGAACCCGCTTTCGACCGCGCTGGCGCGCTTACGCGCCGAGGAGTTGTACGCAGCCGCCACCGAGTACGTCGCGGTGGCTCAAGAGCTGGGAGAACGCGTGACGTTCGCGGGCTTTTCGCTCGGCGGTCTGTTGACGGCCTGGGTCGGGCAGCACTACGCGATCGATCGGTGCGTTCCGATCTCGCCTTTTCTCGGTGTCGCGCTGATTCCGAACCGCTTCATGGGCGCGGTCGCAGAAGGGCTACTTCGCCTCCCGAACCGCTTTCATTGGTGGAATCCGATTCTGCGCGAGCGTGGGCCGGCAAACGGTTATCCGCGCTACTCGACCCACGCGATCGGTCACATGCATCGCATCGCTCGCGCGCTGTTCGAGGAGGCGCACACGGTCGGGCCGCTCGCCGGACACTTCACCATCGTTACCAACGCGGCCGAGATCGCCGTGAACAACTACGCGATCCGGCGCATTTATAAGAGCTGGCGCCGCCAGCGTCCGGGTGCGGTCGAGCTCGTGCGCATTACCGGCCTGCCGCTCTCGCACGACATCGTGTCGCCGCTGCGCCCTTGGCGGCTCGCCGACCGCGTTTATCCGCACCTGCTCGAGGCGATCGACCCGCAGCGCGACCTGACGCTAAATGTAGCGCCGTAGCTTCGGCCAATACGCCGTAAGCGGCGTCGTGATTCCCTCGCAAACCGAGATGTCGAAGCCGTTCTCGAACGGCCTTCCCCACGGATTGCTGAAGCGTGCCGCGACGCGGCGGTCGCGAAACAGGTGCTCGTCGCAGTCTCCGTGCACGTCGATGACGACGTTGCCGTCGAAGCCACGTGTTCCCCAGAGCCAGTACTGATTGTGGCCCGAGAGCGCCGGGGGCAGGCCGTACTGCGGCCCGAAGAAGTCGATGGCGGCCGCCTCGCCGTAGTTGCGCGCGAGAATCGCGGCCCGCGCGCGCTGCTCCGGCGGCAGCGACGTATAGACGCGCGCGACGGCGGCGGCCAGCTGCGGCCACCCGTGCATGTCGCCCCAGTCGGGAGGCAGGCTTCCAATGTCCGTTCGCTCGGCCCGTGCCAGATTCACCTCGCGCGTGAACGCGCGCTGCGCGAAGCCGTCATAGGCCGCCATCGCGCGTTCGTGCAAAACCGGCATGAGCAACGGAACCAGCGCGATGCCGGCGGCGAGCGCGTAGACGGCGAGCAGGGTCCGCCAACCGACCGCGCGTCGCGTCCACGCCTCTATCGTCACGGCGCCCGCGGCGATCGGGATCGGATAGATGTCGCCGGCGTAGTAGTGTTTGCCGTGCAGCGCGATCATCTGCGCGATGACGAGAAGATAGGCAACGCCGAGAAAGTGCGC
This sequence comes from Candidatus Binatia bacterium, assembly GCA_035544215.1. GTDB lineage: Bacteria > Vulcanimicrobiota > Vulcanimicrobiia > Vulcanimicrobiales > Vulcanimicrobiaceae > Cybelea. Next base: position 1,570,884 of record DATKHY010000007.1, read on the forward strand.
TTCGCCACGACGCAGCAGCGCGACGAGTCCGACGATCCACACCGGCGCCAGCAGCGGATGGGTGATCAACGCCTGCGTCGCGACGTATTGCAACGGGGTCAGCGCCTCGTCCTTATACTCGCCCGCGTGCAGCAACAGCGTCCACATTGGGTAGCCGTGCGCGGCCTGCCACGCAAAGTTCGGCGCCGCAAGGGCGGCGGCGACGAGCATTCCGCCGAGGAACCACGGCGTCAGAAGCGCGCGCCGCTGCGGCACGACAAGCAATCCCACCACGATTCCCACGGTGAGAAAGGCGATGCTGTACTTGCTCTCCAGCCCCACTCCCAATATGACGCCGACGGCCAGCCACCAGCGCGGATCGGCACCCTTGACGATGCGCAAGACGAGCAGCGCCATCAGCGGCCACAGCAACAAGCCGACGGTGTCCGTCGTGAGCTTCGTGCCGAAATCCATCAGCACGGGGGTCACGGCGGCGACGAGAGCCGCAAAGAATTCCGCGAAGACGCCTCCGCCCAGCTCGACGGCGAGCAAACACGTCGTATAGACCGAGGCGGCGGCGAAGAGCGCAGGAATCGCGCGAAGGAAGAAGAGCGAGTGTCCGAAGAGCTGCGACCCGGCCGCCAAGAGCGGCACGACCGGCGGCTGGTCGACGTATCCCCATGCCGGGTGGAAGCCGCAGATTATGAAGTAGAGCTCGTCGCGAAAGAACCCGTAGTGCGGGTTGCCCACGAGATGCACGAGCAGCGTCGCAAGCGCGGCGACCGGGGGAATGCTCGCGGAGAGCCTCGAGCGCATAGCCTAACTCATAAGACATTCGGCCGCCGCTGGCAATCCCGGCGGATCATGTCACCCCGGTCCGAAGAATGGGGCACATGACCAAGCAACCGATGAAGCGCTGCAGCTGGGCCCGGTCGGAGCCGATGATCGCCTATCACGATACAGAGTGGGGCGTGCCGGTGCACGACGACCAAATGCTGTTCGAACTGCTCTGCCTGGAAGGTGCGCAGGCGGGGCTGAGCTGGGAAACTGTGTTGCGCAAACGCGATCGCTACCGCAGCCTCTTTAAGGACTTCGATCCCGCGGCCGTTGCGCGCTTCACGCCGGCGCGCATCGAGAAGATCCTCGGGGATCCGGGCATCATCCGCAACCGCGCAAAGGTCGAGTCAGTCGTTGCCAACGCTAAGGCGCTGCTGAAAGTGCGAAAAGAGTTCGGCTCGTTTGACACGTACATCTGGAGCTTCGTCGACGGCAAGCCCGCCGCCAAACGTCGGCGCTCGACCGCGCAGATCCCGTCGTCGAGCGCGCAATCCCAGGCGATGAGCGGCGATCTACGCGCGCGCGGTTTCCGGTTCGTCGGCCCCACGATCTGCTATGCCTTCATGCAGGCCGTCGGGATGGTCAACGACCATCTCGTCAGCTGCTTCAGGTGTCGATCCTAATCGTCATGCACGGCTAAGCCCGCCTAAGACTTTACGGCTCTGGCGTCGGTTTTGGCGTTTCAGGATGCTCTTCGATCGGTTGCGGCAGTTGCTTCCCGTCGTTTCCATATCCACGGAGGAACCGCATTCCGAGCTTCCACGACGTCTCGTCCTTGAATGTCACGCGTTTCACGGTGATGACTTCGCGCGACATGAGCCTCACGACGCGATCGGACCAGAGGGGGCCGTGCCAACAATGTTCGGCGATGTTAACCGGCGGCGTAAACGTGCCTTGGTCGATACCGCCAAAATCGGCTTCGACGGTGCCCGAATAGCTCTCGACCACGAATGAAAAATCGACCGAGGTCGCCACTTTGGTCGAGACGTTTCGAAACGACACGCACTGGTTGTAATAACGGCCCGTGTCTGAGTTATGCAGTCCTACCAAATAAATGTGGATCGGCAGCGACTAGTAATTTCGCACGATGTAACTCTGGATCCGAAGCCGCTCGGGCGCGGGGGTGGCTGCGGCGGAAGCGGATGCGTATCGTGTCCAGACTTCGCCGGAGGGCCACGTGATTTTATCGCCGTTGTAACTCAGAGTGGCCGTCTGCGCCCAGCGTTCGGCAACCAGAGTCGAGGAGACGATGCGAGCGTAGGTGTCTCCGTACTTTGGGTCTTTTATAATTAGCCTCGGGCTATCGGTGATCGTAATCGGCTCCTGCGGGATTATGCTGGAGCCGGAGCGGCACCAGGTGCCTAGAAATCCGCTGTTCGCCAGCGCAGCGCTGTTGCTGGCGAATCTCACACTAGCATCCTTCCATATCATGTGCGGGCCGCTTTGCGAGTTAGGGCCTAGGCTTACACGGGAAGTCTTGGGTGGCGTTTCCCTCACTCTCCTGTGGAAATGGGGAACGACCCACGAAGGCGTAAACGAGTTTTTCGTACGCCGTCTGCCCACTGGGGCACGTCTGTCTGCCGGACACGATCAGCAGCGCAGGGTAGTTGTGAAAGTGCCCGGCAACGCAGCTTGGCTCACAATCGTTTACTACACCCGTACCCTTGCCGGCGGCGAATGACTCGCCCCATCCCGTCCATTGAATGTGCTCGATGCGAAAGTTCGCGTCGGCGCACGCGAGTGTCACACTCGTTGGCTTGACGACCGGGCGTCCTAAGCAATCTGGAAGAGCGACCGTCGAAGTTCGGGCTACCCCCGGCGTTGCACAAAATTCCAGGCCTACGATTATCAATGCGATCAGAGTTGCTAAACGCATACCTCCTCCAAAATATGGACGGGCGTTTTGACCGGTTGGAAGGCCTAAACGCCTGCCGGCTTCCCTTTGGCACCCAAGTTAGCACCCAAGCCCTCGGAAGCCTGTTGGGCCCACGCCCCCGACCCGCCGGCCTCGAAGTCGCGGATCCCCAAAACCGCGAGCTGCTTTAAATATAATTCTTGAGGCGCGGCCAGAGCTGCGTGAGCGGCGTCCGGATCCCGGTGCAGAGCATGATCGGAATGTTCTGCTCGTACGAGATCACCCAAGGCGGATCGGAACGCGCCACGAGCAGCGCGTTGCGGAACAGGCCGGGAAAGCTGTCGCGCCCACAATCGCCGTTGACGTCGATTACGACGTCACCGCTGTAGCCGCGCGGGCCCCACAGCCAATAGTTGTTATGCCCGGAGAGCGCCGGCGGCAGCCCGTAGCGTTTACCGAAGAAGTCGATCGCGGCGGCCTCACCGTAGTTGCTTGCGACGATCGCGGCCTGGGCGCGTTCGCCCGCCGGGAGCGCGTGGTAGATGCGCGCGATCGTCGCAGTGAGCTCGGGCCAACCGTGCATGTCGGCCCAATCCTCGGGCAGGGCCGCGGTCCTAAAGCGCTCGGTCTGCATCGTCGAGCGCTTGACGTGCAGCACGCCGCCGACGAACGCCGTGTAACGGAGCATTGCCGGTTCCGAGAGCACGGGCAGGGAGAACGGCGTAAAGAAAAGGCCGGCCGCGACCGCCACGCCGACGAGCGCGCCCTGCAGCCAAACGCGGCGACGCGTTCCGACCTCGATGGCGACTCCGCCGGCGGCCATCAGAATCGGATACGCGTCGCCGGCGTAATAGTGCTTGGCGTGGAGGGCGATCATCAGGATCGTCAAGACGATGTATGCGTAGCCCAGAAAGCGCGCCGTGTGATTGCACAGCAGCCAAATGAGGCCGACGATCCAGATCGGCGACAGAAAGAGACTCGTGAGGAGCAGCTGCTGGACGAGATAGAGCCCGGGGCTCGCGACGAGGTTCTTGCCGTTTTGCCCGTTGCGCAGCAGCTCCCACATCGGGAACCCGTGCGCGGCCTGCCAGATGAAGTTCGGAAGCGCGATCGCGGCGGCCAGCGCGGCGCCGGCGACGAACCAGCGCGAACCCAGTACTCGGCGCTGCGGCGTCAGCGCGAGTCCGGCGGTCAGGGCGACGGCGAAGAACACGGCGCTGTACTTGCTCTCGAGGCTGACGCCGACCGCGGCGCCCGCGGCCAGCCACAGACGCAGATCTCCGCCCTTGACGACGCGCAACACGTACAGCGCGGCGAGCGGCCAGAGCCACAAACCGACCATGTCCGGCCCGACCTTCATTCCGAAGCTCATCAGCACGTTGGCGAAGAGCGCCGCGAATGCTGCGAGGATCTGCGCGAACGCGCCCCCTCCGAGCTCGATGACCAACAGGCACGTTACGTACACGCCGGCCGCGGCGAACAGCGCCGGTACGGCGCGCAACAGGAAGAGTGAGTGGCCGAAGAGTTGCGTGGCCGCCGCCAACAGCGGCGCGATCGGCGGCTGATCCACGTAACCGAATGCCGGGTGGAATCCGCAGACGATGAAGTAGAGCTCGTCGCGGAAGAAGCCGTAGTGCGGATTTCCCGCCAGATGAACCGCCAGCGTGACGAGTGCCGCGGCGATCGGAACGCGGTTACGTTGGGTCAAACGCGCCCGTGAGGATCATGCTTTCCGAAATTTCGCGCGCGCGCCGGTAGCGGGCGAGCGCATCCGCGGGTGAGTCAGCGGGAAGCTCGGCCAGAATTCGTTCCAGCTCCTCGTCGAACGTCGTGGCGAGCGATGCAGGTGTGTATTCACCGGGATAGCGCAGGCGTTGCGCGATCATCAAGCGGTAGATTCGATCGGTCGCCAGATCCTCCATGTATCCGTCCAAGAGGCTCGCGCCGCGGCCCTCGAGCACGCCGTTGCGATAACGGATCACGGTGCGAACGGCCGCACGAGTTCCAGCGAGCGTCGTCGCGCCGACGCCGGCCGGCGACGGCCGCAGGTCGGGGTGCAGCGTCTCGAGCACCGGGCGTTTGTCGAGCTGGTTAGGATGCGGAAACTGCGCGACCGCGATCGCGTTTTGATCGGGATGGCCCGTCCACGCGCCGTCCATCAGGCACGTCGCCTCGTTCTTCTTGTCGCGCTCCAGGACCGCCAACGCGCGCCCGTTGAGCTCGGGATCCTCGCGGCTCGGATAGAGCGCCGTCATCCCGCCGATCGCGAGCGCACCGTGCTTGTGCGTCAGCTCGGGCAGCAGCGTGCGGACGCGCTGAAAGAACGGGACGTCGATCGGGATCGTGTTGCGATCGGGCAGCAGCCATCCGGGATCGCCGAGGTTGTAGTGGATCAGGCTCGCCATGTAGTCCCAACGCCCCAGGTTCAGGCCCACGATGTAGTCGCGCAGGTTGAACAAGAACTCTTCGATCTCGTAGGCGATCGGATGCGCCTCGATCAGCGCCATCGCCTTGATCGAATCGGGCGCCCAGTGCTTCGCGGCGATGAGCGCGTCGAACACGTCGCTCCACCAGGTCGCCTCCTCAGCCGACTCCGACTTGGGGATGTAGATACACAGCGGATGGCGCAGGCGCGCGTAGTCGAGCCGAAAGACGATCAGCGCGAGATCGAAGAGCGACGCGCTGGTGAGCTCGTGCTCGAGAACTCCGGCCTGGGAGAGATGCAGTCCGCGCACGCGGTTCCATACGACGGTGCCGCTCGGCGCGATCCCGACCGTGCCGCCGCGCTTGGCATCCTCGTACGTCAGCTCGCCGTAGAGCGCGCCGACGATGTTGCGATGGCCGAGCATCAAGTGCTCCCACGTGTTGGCCATCGAATCTTCGAGATCGAGCATGACGCCCGGCGCGCCGGAGTTCAGCATCTTCACGCAGAGCTCCGCGTCGTCGGCCGGCCCCGTCATCTGGTTGCGCTGATCGGCGCACCACGCCGGGAGATCGACGGCCCACTCGGACAGCTGCGCCTCCGACGGCGGCGGATATACGGGCAGCGCGCCGGCGTGCGCGCGCTCGAGCCGCTCGCGGCGCGCGCGAACGAGCCGTTGCTGCTCGCGCGCGAAGCGCCGGTGCAGCGGCCAGTAGAGCTCGGCGAATCCCGGCGGCAGGTCGCGCTTGATCGCGAAACCCGCCGGAGCGACGTTCACGCTATGCGGGCACGGTGGCGCGGTCGTCGTAGAACTGCTCGGCCTCGGTCGATCCGCGCAGCGCCGTCGTCGAGGCTCGGCCCTCGCTTACGACGCTCGCGACCTCGTCGAAGTAGCCGGTGCCGACCTCGCGCTGATGCCGCGTCGCGGTGTAGCCGTGCGGTTCGCTCGCGAACTCTTGCGCCTGAAACTCGGCGTAGGCGGTCATGCCGCGGGCCTCGAAGTCGCGCGCCAGCTCGAAGAAGGAATGGTTGAGCGCGTGGAAGCCCGCCAGCGTGACGAATTGAAATTTGTAACCCATCTCGCCTAGGCGCGCCTGGAACGAGGCGATCGATTCTGGATCGAGCTTCTTCTTCCAGTTGAACGACGGCGAGCAGTTATACGCCAAGAGCTTACCGGGATAGCGCGCATGGATCGCGTCGGCGAAGCGCCGCGCCTCATCGATATTCGGCTCCGCGGTCTCCATCCACAAAAGGTCCGCGTACGGCGCGTACGCGAGCCCGCGCGCAATGCACGCCTCGATGCCGCACTTCGTTACGAAGAAACCCTCGGGGGTGCGTTCGCCGGTGAGGAACTGCCGGTCGACGGGGTCGACGTCGCTCGTCACGAGCTTTGCCGCATTGGCGTCCGTGCGCGCGACGAGAATCGCCGGCACGTCGCACACGTCGGCGGCCAGCCGTGCCGCGACGAGATGCCGTACCGCTTGCTGCGTCGGGATCAGCACCTTGCCGCCGAGATGTCCGCACTTCTTTTCCGAGCTAAGCTGGTCTTCGAAGTGTACGCCGGCGGCGCCGGCGCGAATCATGGCCTTCATCAGCTCGAACACGTTGAGCGCTCCCCCGAAACCGGCCTCGGCGTCGGCGACGATCGGAAGGTACCAATGAGCGCCGCCGCGCCCTTCGAGCGACTCGACCTGATCGAGCCGCGCGAGCGCGTTGTTGAGCCGTTCGACTAGGGCCGGCACGCTGTTGACGGGGTAGAGGCTCTGATCGGGATACATCTCGCCGGCCGCGTTGGCGTCGGCGGCTACCTGCCAGCCGCTGCAGTACAGCGCGCGCAGGCCGGCCCGCGCCGCCTGGACCGCCTGGCCTCCCGACAACGTTCCGAGCGCGGTAACCGGCTCATCGGTCTGAAGATCTCGCCACAGCCGCCGCGCGCCCATCGCGGCCAGCGTGTGCTCCACGACCACACTGCCCTGGAGCCGAAGAACGTCCTCGGCAGAGTAGCGGCGGGTTATGCCGTTCCAGCGGCTGCCGCTCTTCCAGAGTCGCCGCAGCGCCACGGCGCGTCCGTTCGCGTTCAACATCCCACTCCTCCCAAGCCGGATTGGACTGCCCTGGATTGGCCGTTGGCTCATATTGGACCACACTCGGCAGACCGTTGGACCGGTATACCCCATATAGCCGAACTCGAATCGCGCTGTCAAGGTTCGACTTCGAATAACTCGTGATAATCGTCGAGTTTCACGAGATCGCGCGTTCCGGGAAGCGCGTTGACGTCGTGAGGATTGACGAGCACGAACACGCGGCGCTGCTTCGTCCAGGGCCGATAGCGCTCGGTGCGCAGCGCGTCGTCGGAGACGATGATGCGGCCGGGCAGCGATGCATCGACGTACGCGCCGTACGCGAGCGACGTCGCGTCGAGCCAGCCGGTGACGATCGCTGCGCCCGGTGGAACGTACGGGCGCACCGCGTCGATGACCCAGCGTCCGCCTTCGCGTGGAGGATGGTTGAAGTACGCGCGGTGCCGCTCGAACGCCATCCCGGCGCCGACCAGGAGAAATGCGACCAGCGACGTGTGTAGGATCGTATCTAGCGTTCGCCGCGACGGCGGCGTGAGCGCGCCGAGCAGCGGGACGCCGAGCCACGACGCCAGCAGCCGATAGCGCCCGACGTCACTCTCGTTGGGGTACACGACCGAGAAGATCAACGCCGTCGTCGCGGCCATCGCAACCACCAGCGTCGTTCGCCAATCTCTGCGCCACGCGACGACGAAACCCACGAAGATCAGGATCGTCGCGATCGGGCCGTACTCCGTTAGCAGCCCCGTGACGAAGGCCCATAGAGCGTCCTTCACGTGAAGGGGGTTGAATGAGGCCAGCACGTAGGCCGGCGTCTGGGTCTCGCTGCCGGTCAGCTCGGCGGCGAGGCCGTGCAACGTGCGCGGATCGTTATAGTTCCAGAAGATTCCGCCGCCGGCGCCCACGAGCGACGCGGTGGGATCCAAGCCGTGCGCCACGACGTACGTCGAGCGCAGCGGGAGATAGGCGTACAGGAGTAGCCCGGCCAGGACGGCCGCGGCGGCGATTGCTGCGACCCGGCGCGGTGGGCGGCGCCGCGCGAGGACAGCGCCAACGATAAAAGCCGGCACAATCCATAAGGCGTTTGGATGCGCCGCCATGCCGAGACCGGCGAGCGCGAACGCGGCGACGAACCAGCGATCCCGTCCACCCTGCATCCAGCGTACGAACGCGTAGATTGCCAGCGCGGCGCACGCGACCGCGAGATCCTGCGCCTCGGCACGCGAGGCGTGCGACCAGACGTTGCGCGTGAAGGCGAACCACAGCGTCGCCGCCATCGCGACGAGCCGGCTCGCGCCGAATTGCAGCGCGGCGCCGTACGCCGCGATGCATGCCACCGCGATCGCGACGCCGCTCATCACGTTCGTGCGCCACGCGATCGAACCGAACGCAAACGCGTGCGACCAGACATAGCCGAGCAACACGTAGAACGGGAATCCTGTGGGATGCGAGATTCCCAGGACGTACGGAACGCCCTGCAGCTCTGCCGTGTCCCAGGAGGCCGGTTCGGGCGACGCACTCGCCGCGTAGACGATCGCCGGGATGACGAACGTCGCGGCGGCGAACGCCGCCCGCCTCACGTAAGCGAAGGAAGAGGTAACGACGGGCGAGTCGAGAGGTCCGGGCGCAACTCCTCGTAGCCCTCGAGCGCGCGATCCATTAGCTCGAGCGCGAAGTCGAGCTGCGGGTCCTTATCGTCTCGATACTCGTGCGGCGCGATGTCGACGTCGTAGTCCGGCTCCGTTCCGTAATTCTCGACGCGCCATCCGACGTCGACGAACCAAAAGGAGAACTCCGGCTGCGTGGTGAGCGTGCCGTCGACGAGATGATGGTACGGGTCGATGCCGATCACGCCTCCCCACGTGCGCTTGCCGACGAGCGGTCCGAGCTTGTACAGCTTGAAGCAGTGGCTGAAGATGTCGCCGTCGGAACCGGCGAATTGGTTGGTGAGCGCGACGATCGGACCGCCGACGGACTCCGGCGGATACGGAATCGGCGATCCGTAGCGCGGCGTGTCGTAACCGACGCGCTTGCGCGTGAGCTTCTGGAGCAAGAGCGGCGAAACGTGGCCGCCGCGATTGTAGCGAACGTCTATGATGAGTCCCTTGCGGTCGAACTCGCTCAGATAGCCGCGATGGAACTCGGCGAATCCCCACGGTCCCATGTCCGGGATGTGCACGTACCCGATACGCTCGCCGGTACGCTCGTGGACGATTCGCCGATTCGCCTCGACCCAGGCGCGGTAGCGCAGCGCGGCCTCGTTTTCGAGCGCCTTGACCAAAACCGTGCGCTCCTCGTTCTTCTTGCCGCGCAGCGTCACCGAGATCTCACGGCCGGCGGCGTTCACCAGCAGACGATCCGGCGTCGTGTCGCTCGATAGCCGCTTGCCGCCGATCGCCACGATGCAGTCGCCCTCATGCACGTCCGCCCCCGGCTCGGCGAGCGGCGAATCGCTATCGCGATTCCACGAATCGCCGCGGTAGATGCGCTCGATACAGTAGCCGTCGCGCGTTTCGTCCCAGTGCAGGTCGGCTCCGAGAAACCCGCGCTGATATTGGCGCGGCTCGCGATAGTCGCCTCCCCACTCGTACGCGTGCGACGTGCCGAGCTCGCCCTGCATCTCCCAGATGAGGTCCGACAGTTCGCCGCGCGTGCGTACGCGCGGCAGAATCGCGGCGTAGCGGTCGAAGACGCGATCCCAATCTATGTCGCTCATGTCCTCGACCCAAAACTGCTCCGGCTGCAGGCGCCACGCCTCACGATACATCTGGAACCATTCGTCGCGAGGCACGATCTCGACGCTGGCGCGATCGAGCTCGAGCCAGCCGCTGCGGCGCCCCGGCTCTGGCGGCGGCTTCTGCTCGTCACCCTCTTCGGGAAGCTCGCTCTGCGCATCGATCGCCCGCAGCCGGTCGTGCGACCGGTAGATCAACGTGCGGCCGTCGCGGCCGAGCTCGATCTCGTCGCATTCGGTCGCGATGGTCGCCAGGCGTTGCTGATCGATGTCGTAGGCGAGCAGCGTGCCGTGACCGTCGGTGTCGAGCTCCTCGCGGCGCGTGGGCTTGATTCCCTTGACCGCAAAGCGCGTGAAGAGGACGCGATCGCGCGTGGCGACGATGTCGTGGTAATCTCCCTCGTCGACGGGGAAGGCTAGCACGCGACCCGTGATGCCGTCGAAGTCGATCTCGACGTCGACCGGCTTCTCCGGTTTTCCGTTCGACCGGTCGCGCTCGCGTTCGCGCTCGCGCTCGTGGTCGTGGTGAATCGGCTTGGGTTTGGGCACGAACGGAGACGGGACGTCGCTGCGCAGCGTAGCAACGAACGGACGCCCGGCCTGCGGGAAGCTCAGGTCGAACTGCAGCGCGTCGTAGACCGGATTGAAGTCGCGCGTGGAAATGAAGTACAGGTATTTCCCGGCGGGATCCCACGCCGGCGACTCGTCCGTGCGCAGCGGCGCCGTGACGTCGTGAATCTTGCCGGAGCGGACCTTGACGATGCGGATGATGGAAGTCCCGTGTGCCGGCCACCAAACGTAGGCCACGAAGCGGCCGTCCGGCGAGAACGCGAGGTCCTCGATGCGGTGCGGCGGGCAGGTGTCGAGCCGGCGCACCTTTCCGTCCTCCACGTCGAGCGCACAGAGCTCGTGGCGGTGGTTTGCGAAGACGACTGTGTCGCCGGTTGGCGAGCATACCAGGTCGGTGACGCGGCCGATGTCGCCGCTCGTGATCAGACGCGGCTCGCTGGGCGTGTCGGCCTCGCAGATCGCGATCTGTTCGTAACCGTTGGCATCGGTAACGAACACCAAGTGCTTTCCGTCGTGGAACCACTGCGTCAGCCGCGCGCGGGCGCGCCCGTCGGTGCCGTGTCGAATCGCCGCGCCTTCGAAGAGCGGCATCGTGAACTGCTGCCCGCGTGCGACGAACGCGAGCCGCGTGCCGTCCGGGTGCGGGGCAAACGACTCGAGCGACTCCGCGGCGCTCTCGAAGCGCCGTGCCGCCTGCGGCGCCGCCGAATGCGTTGCGACCGCGATCCTTCGCGACGTGTCGCTCGCGATGTCGTACAGCCCGATCTCAGCGCCCGCGGAGTACACGATGCGCTTGCCGTCGGTCGAAGGAAACCGGACGTAATACTCGCTCTCGTGCGTGTGGCGCCGGATGTCGTCTCCGTCGAGACGGCACGAATAGAGGTTGCCGATGCCCTCGTGGTCGGCCAAGAAAAAGATTCGATCGCCGATCCACATCGGCCAGCATGTGTTTCCGTCGGGCAGCGGCAGCCGAGCGAACTCGCCGGAACCGGATGCGTCGACCCAAATCTCGCCGGCCGTACCGCCGCGATAGCGCTTCCAGCGCGCGGGATCGGTAGCGTTGCGCCCGATCGCGAGCCGGCCTCCCGGGCCGAACGAAAGTGCGCGAGCGTGACCGAGGTTTAGCTCGCGCGGCGCGCCGCCGTCTTTTGAGATTGCAAACGGCCGCGTCTCGCCCTCGTACCATGCCGTTGGATTGGCGACGAAATAGATCTCGCTGCCGTCGTCGCTCCAACCGGTCGCCCACGCGAGCGTCGCGCCGAGAAAGGTGAGGCGGCGCGGCTCGCCGCCGCGCGCCGGCATCACGTAGAGCTCGGGACTGCCCTCGTCCGTCGAGACGAACGCGATCGATTCTCCGTCCGGCGAGAGTCGCGGAAAGGAGCATGTCCCAAAGCTCACCGTTAGCCGGACGCCGTCGCCGCCGGACGAGGAAACGCTCCAGAGATCGTCCTCGCAAACGTAGACGATGCGATCGTGCGCTATCGATGGATAGCGGTAGTAGCCCTGGTCCATAGGCGGGGAAGCTTGGCGACCGGGGGTGCCGCTCCCCTTATTTGTGCGGTATCCCGCCGCCCGTCGCGTACAAAAGGCGACCGAGCGTTGCGTTGACCTCCGCGGCGTTTTCGAACTGCGTGAAAAGGGGGACGAGGCGCGGCGTGTTCGAGCGGCGCTGGAGCGGCATGATCGGGCCGTCCCACGCGAATTCGGTCGCGGGCTCGCCCGCCAGGCTCCGGAAGAAGAGCTCGGCGCCCAGCGCGTTGGCCCAACCGAACTCCGGACGCGTGTAGCGCCAGTAGCCGTCGGGATAGAAGCTCTCGTGGATGAGCCCGCTCTCGCCGTCGGTTTCCGCGAGCGTGGTGATTGCCGTCGCGACCTCGAGCGACGACGTCGCGGTGAGCGCGCGGCCGATGATTCCCAGCGGCCACACGTAGCCGTAGGGCGTGTGCGGGCTGCCCAGGCCTTGCGCGTAACGCCCGGAGAAAAACCACGGGTTGTCCATGCTAAGCGCAAAGGCGCGCGTCGACAAATACGTCAAGTCGAACGACGAACACCAGTCGATATAGGGCAGCGTCGTGAGGTTTGGGATGTTCGCGTCGTCCATGAGGTTGTATTTTCCGTAGCCGTCAGTCTCGTAGGCGTACATCCACGTGCTGCGGCCCGCGTCGTAAAAGCGCCCATACATCTGCACGCCGGCCTCCACGCGCTCCCCTAGCTCCTGGGCGTCGCGCGCGAGCGAGGCGTCACCGTAACCGTCGTTCGCCAACTGCACGACGTCGCGTAGCGCGACGACCGCCATCGCGTTCTGGGGGACGTTGAACCGATACTGTACGGCGTCATCGGAGGGACGAAAGGCGCCCCAGATCATGCCGGTGTTAGGATTGTAGTAGTCGTCGCTGTACGTACGCTCGGGGTAGCGGTAGCGGCTGCAACTCCAGTGACGCTCCTCGCATCCGTACGTCGTCACGATCGTCCTCAGCGCGCGGTGCAGGTCTGGCGTGAACACGGTCCGATCGCCGGTCGAGCGCCAATACACCGATGCGAGAACGGTCGGCCACGCGAGCGAGTCGATCTCCCACTTGCGCTCCCACACGTGGTAGTCGGCGTCGAACGCGTTCGCGTAGGGGTTGGTGAGGATGTTGCGGGCGTTGCGCTCGATCACTCCTGCGAAGCGCTCGCGCAGAATCGGATAGGCGGGTTGAAAGCGGATGTACGGGATGGTCTGCGCCGACGAATCGCGCAGCCACATCACCGGGATGTCGCCGGTCTGGACGTACGTCGTGGCATCGTCTTCTAGGAAGAAGTCGTGGAACAGCGTGTGAAAAAGCTGCTCCGTCTCGATCTGGCGCACGCGTTTGCCCGTGAGCGGTACGACGAGGGTTTGGCTTGCTGCCGGCGCCGGCAAAACGACCCCGATTGACACGGCGATCGCGCAGACGGCCGCGAGGCGTGCATTGGTCGACCGCACTATGGGGATGTGCCCTTCGCTCTTAGAGAAGGTTCACCCTCATCGCGGGCCGCAACATACTTCACTTGAAACGTCAACCGAGCGACGCCGAACTGCTGCGCGACTTCGAGCTGGGTAAGCCGCGCGCGCTCGCGCGCGCCATCTCGCGCGCGGAGGCGGGGCGCGGCGGCGATCTCGTGCGCGCGCTCTATCCGGAGACGGGCCGCGCGATGACGATCGGACTCACGGGACCGCCCGGCGTTGGCAAATCGACGCTCGCCTCCGGCCTCGTGCGCAAGGCGCGCGCCCTGCATCGCAGCGTCGGCGTCGTGTCGGTCGATCCCAGCTCGCCGTTTTCGCACGGCGCGCTACTCGGCGATCGAATTCGGCTGACCGAGCATTTTACCGACGAGTCCGTCTTCATTCGATCGATGGCGAGCCGCGGACATCTCGGCGGTCTCGCCGGCGCGACGGCCGACGCCGTGCTCTTGATGGACGCGTACGGTTTCGACGTCGTGCTTATAGAGACGGTCGGCGTGGGACAGAGCGAGGTCGCGATCGCCGAGCTGGCGCAGACGACGCTCGTCGCGCTGCAGCCGGGCAGCGGCGATTCGATCCAGGTGCTCAAGGCCGGGATCATGGAGATCGCCGACGTTTTCGTCGTGAACAAGTCGGACCACCCGATGGCGGATCAGCTGCGCCGTGAGATTCGGTCGATGATGGAGATGCTGCACTGGCCGGGGTGGGTTCCGGAGCTCGTGACGACGCAGGCGCTTTCGGGCGACGGCATCGACGAGCTGTGGAGCGCGATCGAGCGGCACATCGCCTATCTTAACGAAACCGGCGAAATCACCGCGCGGCGGCGTGAGGCATTCATCCATCAGGTGCGGCAGCTCGCGTTGGGCCGGTTGGAGCGGCGTCTCGACCGGGCGTTGCGCGATGACTCTCACGATGACGTAGACCCATACGAAGCCGCCGATCGGATTCTCTCGGCCTTCGACTCGCCCGAGCGCGCCTAGCTTGCTTTTAGGGAGAAACCGCCCGACGCGTCGAAAGGCTCGGGCCCTATGTCCTTGGATAACCTCAAGATGACGATCGAGCCATCGGGCGAGCGCGCAGCGCGAGACGGCGCGACGTTCGACCAGCAGCGCCACCGTTGGGAGCAGGCGTCGGCGAAGGGGCGGCCGCGGCGGGGGCCGGGTTCTGGCGCTACCGACCGGACGATCTCGGACGTTCCGCTGAAGAAACTCTACGAACCGCGCGACGTAGCCGACCTTGATCTGGCGCGCGACCTGGCCTGGCCCGGCGAATATCCCTACACGCGCGGGATCCATCCCAATGGTTATCGCGATCGGCTGTGGACGATGCGCCAGTTCGCGGGCTTCGGCACGGCCGCGCAGACGAACGAGCGGTATCACTTCCTGCTCGAGCACGGTCAGCACGGGCTCTCGGTCGCGTTCGACATGCCGACGCTGATGGGCTACGACTCCGACGCGCCGCAGTCGCGTGGCGAGGTGGGGAAGTGCGGCGTCGCGATCGACTCCCTCGCCGACATGGAGCTGCTCTTCGACGGCATCGACATGGGCGAGATCACGACCTCGATGACGATTAACGGGCCCGCGTGCATCGCGCTCGCCCAGTACATTGCTGCGGCCGAGAAGAAGGGCACCTCGCGCGCGAGGCTCGGCGGCACGATCCAGGCCGACATCCTCAAAGAGTACATCGCGCAGAAGGAGTGGATCTTTCCACCGCGGCCGCACATGCGGATCATCGTCGACATGATCGACTTCTGTACGCGCGAGATGCCGAAGTGGAACACGATCTCGATCTCCGGCTATCACATTCGAGAGGCCGGATCGACGGCGGCGCAGGAGCTGGCGTTCACGCTCGCCGACGGCTTCGCCTACGTTGAGGCGTGCACGGCCGCCGGCATGGACGTCGATTCGTTTGCCCCGCGGCTCTCGTTCTTCTTCAACTCGCACATCGACTTCTTCGAAGAGATCGCCAAGTTCCGCGCGGCGCGGAGGATCTATGCGCGCCACATGCGCGAGAAATACGGCGCCCGCAATCCGCGTTCGTGGCAACTCCGTTTCCACACGCAGACGGCCGGCTGCAGTGCGACGGCTCAGCAGCCGGAAAATAACATCGTACGCGTGGCATACGAGGCGATGGCCGCGGTGCTCGGAGGCACGCAGTCGCTGCACACGAACTCGATGGACGAAGTCCTTGCGCTTCCGACCGAGAAATCGGTCGAGATCGCGCTGCGCACCCAGCAGGTCTTGGCCTACGAGACAAACGTGACCAACGTCGTGGACCCACTGGGCGGTTCGTACTTCATCGAGGCGCTGACCGATGAGATGGAACGGCAGGCCGAGTCGTACTTCGCTCAGATCGCCGAGTACGGCGGCGTGATCGAGGCGATCGAGTCCGGCTTCTTCCAGCGTGAGATCGCCGATGCGAGCTATCGCTATCAGCGCTCGATCGAGACGAAAGACCGGGTCATCGTGGGCGTCAATGCCTTCGTCAAAGAGGATCGGCGCGAGGGAATCGAGCTCCTGAAGATCACCGAGGAGATGGAGCGCGAGCAGGCCGGCGCGGTGCGCGAGGTGCGCGAACGCCGCGACGCCGCGCTCGTGCCGATCGCTCTGGAGCGCCTGCAGGCGGCCTGCGCGGATCCAAGCGACAACCTGATGCCGCATCTGATCGATTGCGTCAACGCCTACTGCACCGAGGGAGAAATCGTCGACGCGATGGCCCAGGTGTACGGGCGCTACACCGAAGCGGCAGTGCTCTGATGCCGCGGGGCGACCTTCGGCGGCGAACCAAACTCGAGGTTTATCGCGTGCGCCGTACGCTATCGGCGGTCAAGGAGAAGCTCGAGGAGGCGCTGCTGCTGAGCCGGCATAAAGACGAAGAACAAGATGAACGATCGGCCGCTTCGCGTCGTCATCGCTAAGGCCGGGCTCGACGGCCACGACCGCGGCGCCAAGGTCATCGCGAGGGCGTTGCGCGATGCCGGCATGGAGGTCGTGTACACGGGACTCTTTCAGACGCCGGAGCAGATCGTTCAGACGGCGATCCAGGAAGATGCCGACGGCATCGGGCTCTCGATCCTGTCCGGCGCGCACATGACGCTGTTCCCGCTCGTGGTAGAGCAGCTCCGCGCGCAGGACGCCGGCGACATCGTCTTTTTCGGGGGCGGCACGATCCCCGCCGAGGACGCGCAGCGTCTGCGCGAGGTCGGCGTGCGCGAGATATTCACGCCCGGCGCGCCGCTGCAGGACATCATCGATTTCGTCCGGCGCGAGTGCGGCAAGCGTAGAGCCCTCGTCGGTTAGGCACTAGGAGTTCTTAGAGTGCCGCGGGTTCGGACGCGCGTCGCGCCGTCGCCGACGGGCGATCCTCACGTAGGGACCGCATACGTCGCGCTCGTCAACTATTGCTTCGCGAAGAAGCACGGCGGCGAGTTCGTCCTGCGCATCGAGGACACCGATCAGGCGCGCAGCACGGCGGAGAGCGAGCGCACCATCCTGGAGACGCTGCGCTGGTGCGGACTCTCCTGGGATGAAGGCCCTGACGTCGGCGGCCCGCACGGGCCGTATCGTCAGAGCGAGCGCTCGAACATCTACCGCGAATACGCCGCGAAGCTGCTCGCGGAAGGACATGCTTTCAAGTGTTTTTGCACGCCCGGGCGCCTCGAGCAGATGCGCGTCGCGCAGCGGGCCGCCGGTCAGCCGTCGCGCTACGACGGCCTGTGCCTCACCAATTCGCCCGAGGAGATCGCCGCGCGCGAGGCGGCCGGCGAGCCCTACGTCGTGAGGCTGCGCGTCCCCGACGAGGGCGTCTGTGTCGTCGACGACCTGCGCCGCGGGCCGGTTGAGTTCGAGTACAAGAGCGTCGACATGCAAGTCCTCATGAAGTCCGACGGTCTGCCGACGTATCACCTGGCCAACGTCGTGGACGATCATCTCATGGAGATCACGCACGTCTTTCGCGGCGAAGAGTGGCTGTCGAGCGCGCCCAAGCACCTACTACTCTATTCGTATTTCGGATGGGAGCCGCCCAAGCTGCTGCATCTGCCGCTGCTGCGCAACCCGGACAAGAGCAAACTGAGCAAACGCAAGAACCCGACCGGGATCCTGTTTTTCCGAGCGATGGGTTACCTGCCCGAAGCTCTCGTCAATTTCTTGGCCTTGTTGGCGAATGCGGTCCGCGAAGGCGAAGACGAGCTGATGGACCTCCCGGCGATCGTGCGGCGCTTCGAGATCGAGCACATCCCGACGGGCGGCCCGGTCTTCGACCTGGCTAAGCTCGGCTGGCTCAACGGCCGCTACATCCGCGAGCGCCTCGACCCGCAGACGTTCGTGCGCCGCGTCGAGGAGTGGGCGGTGTCGCCGGAGCGGCTGACGCGACTCGCGCAGCTCGTCGCGCCGCGGATCGAGCGCTTCAGCGATCTGGGGCCGTTGCTCGCCTTTCTCTTCTCCGGGCGCCTGGCGCTGCGGGCGGAGGATCTGCGTAGAGCCAAGCTCGACGATGTCGAGATGCGTAAGGCCTTCATTCTGGCGCTCTCCGAGCTCGATGCCCTGCCGGTGTGGGACGCGCTCGGCATCGAGGCCGTCATCAACCGCGTCGCCGAGGCGCTCGGGAAGAAGACCCGCGACGTTGCGCGTCCGTTTTACGTCGCGATCACCGGCAGCCCGACGTCGATCCCGCTCTTCGACTCGATGGAGCTGCTCGGGCGCGATCTCGTGCGCGAGCGCTTGCGCGCCGCACTCGCGCTCCTAGGGGTTCCGCAATGATTCGCGCTATCG
Organism: Candidatus Binatia bacterium; assembly: GCA_035544215.1. Classification (GTDB taxonomy): domain Bacteria; phylum Vulcanimicrobiota; class Vulcanimicrobiia; order Vulcanimicrobiales; family Vulcanimicrobiaceae; genus Cybelea. Next base: position 1,589,114 of record DATKHY010000007.1, read on the forward strand.
TCCTCGCCGCCGGCAAGGGAAAACGCATGAAGAGCCACCGCACGAAGGTGCTGCACGAAATTTGCGGGCGCCCGATGCTGTGGTACGTGCTCGAGGCACTGCGCGCCGGCGGAATCGGTGAGATCGTCGTCGTCGTCAACGGCGAGCTCGCGGCGCGGATCGACGAGTTCGGCGTCGCGGGCGTGCTGCAATCCGAACGGCTCGGCACCGGTCATGCGGTGCGCGTCGCGCTCGAGCGGCTCGAGCGACGCGGCGGCGCGCGCATCGTCGTGGCGTGCGGCGACATGCCGCTGGTTCCGCCCGAGCTCTTCGCTGCGATTGCCCGATCGCTGGATGGCGATGCGAATGCGGCGATGGCGCTGGTCACTGCGAAGATGCCGCTTCCGTCGTACTTCGGCCGCGTCGTCCGCCGGGCAAACGAAGTCGAGCGGATCGTCGAGGTGAGCGATGCGACGCCCACGGAGCTCGCGATCGACGAGATGAACGCGGGGGTCTATGCGTTCCGCGAGGACGAGCTGCGCGACGTCGTTACGCGGCTGGGTTCCGACAACGCGCAAGGAGAGTACTACCTCACCGACGCCGTGGCGTCGTTCGTCGGCGCGGGCAAGGTGGTGCGAGCCGTGCCGGCGCGCGATCATCTCGACGTGCTCGGCATCAACGATCGCACCGAACTTGCGCAGGCGCGCAAGGAGATGAACGCGCGGCTCTGCGCGCGCTACATGCGCGAGGGCGTAACGATCGTCGATCCGGACACGACGTATCTGGAACCGGAGCTCGAGATTGGGGCCGATTGCGTGATCTATCCGAACACGACGATTTCCCGGCTCTCTCGGCTGGGCCGCGACTGCGCGGTCGGACCCAACTGCCGTCTATCGAACGCGCGGCTCGGCGATCGCGTCACGGTAGGCGAGAGCGTCGTGACGGACGCCGGGATCGGCGACGGCGTCACGATCGGGCCATTCGCGCACCTCCGCGGCGAGGCGCTGCTTGCCGACGGCGTGCACGTGGGCAACTTCGTCGAGATCAAGAAGTCGAGCCTGGCGCGCGGCGTGAAGGTCGGCCACCTCTCGTACCTCGGCGATGCGACGGTCGGCGAGGACACCAACATCGGCGCCGGTACGATCACGTGCAACTTCGATGGCGAACAGAAGAACGAAACCGTCGTGGGCCGCGACGCGCTGATTGGCTCGAACACGTCGCTCGTCGCGCCCGTGGAGGTCGGCGACGGCGCTCTGACCGGTGCCGGCTCCGTGGTGACCAAGGACGTTCCGGCCGGCGAGCGCGTCGCCGGAAATCCCGCCCGCCCGCTGCCAAAGAAGAATGCCTGATGCGCGTCGCGTGCGGGTTCGCAGTCGCGGCGACGCTCGTGCTTCTGTGGCTGGGCGCCGCGGTCGCGGCGGAGCGGCCGAACGGGCTGGACCGCCGCGTCGACGCGCTGACGCAGACGCAACTGATGTCGCAGCCCGCGCGGGCGCTCGTCGACCCGGCGCGTCAGGCGGCGGCCACTCGTCGCGTGCACTGGACGCTCGTCGGATGGGTGCTCACGTCGCTGTTCGAAGCGGCAGCGCTCTTCTATTTGTGGAGCTCCGGTAAGGCCGCCGCGCTGCGCGACGCGTTGCGGCGCCGGATACGCTCGGAATGGGGCGTGCGGTTTCTCTTCGGCGCGGCGCTCGCGCTCGTAGCACGCGTCGCCGCACTCCTCCCGGCGTTTTACCTGTATCGGGTCGACCGCATCTTGGAGCTCACGAGGGATCTCACGCGCATTTGGGCGCTCTTCTGGATCTATCACACGCTGCTCGGAATGGTCGTCGCCGGGCTCATAGCGTCCGTCGTTCTCTGGCTCGCCGAGCGCACGCATCAGTGGTATGCGTACACGATTTTGGCCGTTCTCGCGGCGAGCGTTGGTTGGGCGTACGCGAGCCCCTACATCGAATCTCCCCGCGCGCTGCTTCCTCTGAATGGCAGCGCCGCCTCGCCGCTCCACGCGATGCTCGCGAAGGCCGGGCTCCCGAACGCGCCGGTGTTCGTCAGCACCCATAACTTGGCTCTGGGCGCCGCCGCCGTGCTCGGCGCCGGCGCCTCGCGCCGCGTCGTCCTCAGCCCGGGTCTCGCGGCCGGCGCGACGGAGCCCGAGATCGAATATCGCGTCGCCTACGAGCTCGGCCGGCTCTCGCAAGGAGCGCCTCTCTCGATCGCGCTCATCGAGGGCGGCGTGATCATCGTATTCGCGGCGATCGCGATCGTGATTGCCGACCGCGTGCGGTTCCGCCGCGACGACGATCCGCTCTCGCGCCTGGCTATCGTCGGCGCGTTGTTCGCGCTCGTCTACCTTGCGGCGGTCCCGGTCCGTAACGCGGCGCTGCGTTCGTACGTCTTCGACGCGGACCGCTATGCCGTCGCGATGACGCGAGACTCGGCGGCGGTGCGATCGCTCGTGCGCGCGAGCGATCAGCGCATGGAAGAGGTCTGCCCCGAGTTCGCGGCGACGATGTTCCTGTACACGACGCCGGGGGTCGGCGCGCGCGTGTCGGCGATCAACCGGGTTCCGGACGGATGTAACCGTTAACGAAGCGCATCGCCGCCTCGTCGTCGCCCCCGATCCAGAGTTCGACGCCGTCGGCGGCCGCGCCGACGATCTCGGGAATCGCGCGGCGCTCGGCCTCGTCGAACGGCCCGAGCACGTGATCGACGCTGTCGAACTCGGGGCGCCCGACGCCCACTCGGATGCGCGGAAAATCTTCGCCGATCGTCGCGATGACCGAGCGCAGGCCGTTGTGACCGCCGTGACCGCCGCTGCGCCGCATGCGCAGCTTTCCGAACGGCAGGTCCATGTCGTCGCTGATCACCAGCACCCCTTGCGGGGGCACGCGATACCACGACGAGATCAGTCGAATCGGAGTTCCGGAGAGATTCATGTACGTCGTCGGCTTGACGAAGACGACGCCGCGACTTGAAGCGAGCGCCTGCATCGCGGCGTCCTTGCGTTTCCAGTTCGCGACGCCGTGACGCCGCGCCACCTCGTCGACGACCATGAAGCCGAGGTTGTGACGCGTTGCGGCGTACTCTTTTCCCGGATTCCCGAGACCGACGACGAGCCTTCGGCTCGGGCTACTCTGTCTCAGGCGACGTGGGCTCGGCGCCGATGACCTCCGGCTCGGTAACCTCCTCGACCACGGCCGGGGCGGCCGCTTCTTCGAGCTCGCGCGCGGTGCGCGACGGCTCGATCGAGACGACGACGGTCTCGGGCGGCGTGAGCAGTTTGAATCCGGTCGGAAGCGGCACGTCGGCCGCGGTGACGTGCTCGTGCACGCCGAGCTCCGTCACGTCGACCTCGAGGTTCTCCGGGATGCGGTTCGCCGGGCCCTCGACCTCGAGCTCGTGAACGACGACGTCCATGACGGCGCCGGCGTTCCGCACGCCGTCGGCGACACCGATCGTGACGATCGGGAGACGCGTGTCGATCGTCTCGTCGGCCGATACGCGCTGAAGGTCGGCATGAAGGATGTGGCGCGAAACCGGATGCAGCTGGATCTGGCGCACGAGCGCCGTCTGGCGCTTGCGTCCACCGTCGGTCAGCGTGATGATCGCATTGCGCCCGCCGTGATGCAGCAGCTCTTCGAACGCGTGCGCGTCGACGGCGATGTGTTCCGGCACGTTGCCGTGGCCGTATACGACCGCCGGGATCTTGCCTTGGGCGCGCAGTGCGTGCGCACCGGTCGTGCCCAGGCGCTCGCGCGGCTGAACCGAGAGTTGCAGGTCCTTGTTGGGCATTGCGACCTTTCTTAAACCGCGGCGACCGCTTCCGGCGGCGCACCGAGAACGCCGTTGGCGGGCTCGTCGCCCGCGAACAGCTCGGAGACGGAGCGGTTCGTCGTGATGCGGCTGATCGCGTCGGCGAACACTTGCGCGATCGACAGTTGTACGAATTTTGGATGATCGGCGGCGTTTTCGAACGGTATCGTGTTGGTGATGAGCACCTTCTCGATCTCGGACTGCTCCAAGACCTCGACCGCCTCGCCCGCGAAGATGCCGTGCGACGCCACGGTGAAGACCCGCGTCGCGCCGCGCGACTTGATCGCCCCCGCCGCCTTCGCCAGCGTGCCCCCCGTCGAGATCATGTCGTCCACGACCACCGCGACCTTCCCCGCCACTTCGCCGACGATGTCGGTCACCTCGGCGACGTCGGGCTCGGGGCGCCGCTTGAAGACGATCGCGAGCGAGCTGCCCAGACGCTTCGCGAAGAGCTCGGCTCGGTGCACCCCGCCGGCGTCCGGCGAGACGATGACGATCTTGTCGTCGCAGAGGCCTTCCTTCTTGAGGTAGTTGCAGAGCACTGGCATCGCCATCAGGTTGTCGACGGGAATGTCGAAGAAGCCTTGAATCTGAGCGGCGTGCAGGTCCATCGTGACGATGCGCCGGGCGCCGGTGACCTTCAATAGGTTGGCGATCACCTTGGCCGAGATCGGCTCGCGCCCTTTGGTCTTCTTGTCCTGCTTCGCGTAGCCGTAGTAAGGAATCACCGCCGTGATGCGCGCAGCCGAGGCGCGGCGCAGCGCGTCGATCATCAGAAGGAGCTCCATCACGGCGTCGTTGACGCCCTTGCCGTTGGGCGCCTTGCAGATCGACTGCACGACGAACACTTCGGAGCCGCGGACGTTCTCACCGATCTCGATGCGCGTCTCCTCGTTGCGGAACTCCGAAACCAGTGCCTTGCCGACGTGCAGGCGCAGGCGCTTCGCGATCTCCTCGGCGAGCTGCGGATTGGAGTTTCCGGCGAAAAGAAGCGGTGGCTGGTTCACGGCTGGAGGCTCGTTCGCTAACTGAATCGTTCGGCCCTCGGAGGCTGTTCTATGGAAGGCAGTGGCTGCGGAATTTACCTTAGCTTCCCCCTTCGCGCTAGCCGGGGATCAACCCAAGGCGACGGAGGCGTTGGCTCGCGGGGTCCAGAGTGGCGACCACGCTCAAACGTTGCTCGGGGTCACCGGAAGCGGCAAGACCATGGCGATGGCGCGGACGATCGAGCTGGTCCGCAAGCCGACGCTCGTCCTTTGCCACAACAAGACGCTCGCCGCTCAGCTCTGCGCCGAGTTTCGCGAGTTCTTCCCGGACAACGCTGTCGAATACTTCGTTTCGTACTTCGACTACTATCAGCCCGAGGCGTACGTGCCGTCGACCGACACGTACATCGAGAAGGACAGCTCGATCAACGACGAGATCGAGCGCCTAAGACATTCGGCGACGCAGTCGTTGCTGACGCGGCGCGACACCCTGATCGTGGCCTCCGTTTCGTGCATCTTCGGCCTGGGCTCTCCCTCCGACTACATGGAGATGTCGGCGCGCGTGCGCATCGGCGAGGAGATGGATCGCGATGCCCTGCTGCGCAAGCTCGTCGACATGCAATACCGGCGTAACGACCTCAACCTCGTGCGCGGTACGTTTCGCGTGCGCGGCGACACTCTGGAGTTCGTCGGCGTCGACGAGGAGCTGGTGCACCGGATCGAGTTCTTCGGGGACGAGATCGAGGCGATCAACGTCGTCAATCTGCTGACCGGCGAGTACCTCGAGAGCAAAGACGAGCTGTTGATTTTCCCGGCCAAGCACTTCATCACGCCGGAGGAAAAGCTGCGGCGCGCGATCGTCTCAATTGAGGCCGAGCTCGAGGAGCGGCTCGCGTACTTTCGCGGCCGCGGGAAGCTGCTGGAGGCGCAGCGCCTCGAGATGCGCACGCGCTACGACCTCGACATGCTGCGCGAGGTCGGCTATTGCAACGGCATCGAGAACTACTCGCGTCATCTTACCGGGCGCGAGCCCGGCTCGACGCCCTGGTGCCTGATTGATTTCTTCCCCAAGGATTGGCTGATCTTCGTTGACGAGTCGCACGTGACGCTGCCGCAGGTCCACGGCATGTACGCCGGGGACCGCTCTCGCAAGGAGGTCTTGGTCGAACACGGATTCCGTCTGCCGAGCGCGCTCGATAACCGGCCGCTGACCTACGACGAGTTCGACCGGCACATCCCGCAGGTGATCTACGTCTCGGCGACGCCCGGAAGCTACGAGACGGGCCGCAGCGCGCAGGTAGTCGAGATGATCATCCGGCCTACCGGGCTGGTTGATCCCGAGGTCGAGGTGCGGCCGACGCGCAATCAGGTGGACGACCTGATGGAAGAGATCGCGATCCGGGCGGCGCGCCAGGAGCGCGTCCTCGTCACGACGCTGACGAAGAAAATGGCCGAGGACCTCACAGACTACTTGCTGGAGAACGGCCTCCGCGTGCGTTACCTGCACAGCGAGATCGACACGCTCGAGCGGGTCGCGATCTTGCGCGATCTACGTGCCGGCGTCTTCGACGTGCTGGTCGGGATCAATCTCCTGCGCGAGGGGCTCGATCTGCCGGAGGTATCGCTCGTCGGCATCCTGGACGCCGACAAGGAAGGGTATTTGCGCAGCGGCACGTCGCTGATCCAGACGATCGGGCGCGCCTCACGCAATGTGGACGGCAAGGTGATCATGTACGCCGACGCGGTGACGGAGTCGATGGCGCGGGCGATCGGCGAGACGCGCCGCCGGCGGGAGATGCAGGTGGAATACAATCGCGAGCATGGCATCGAGCCGAAGTCGGTGCGCAAGGAGATCCACGACATCCTGAGCATGGTCGGTGCCACGGAGGAGAACACGGCGAAGCTGCGGCTCGAGAAGCTGCCGCGTGACGCCGCCGTCAAGATGGCTCGCGACCTGGAGCGCAAGATGCGCGACGCAGCAGTGAACCTCGAGTTCGAGAAGGCCGCGGCGCTGCGCGACGAGCTGATCGAGCTGCGCAGGCAGATCGGCGGCAACGAGTCCGTACTCTTCGGAGGCAAGGCGCCGAAGATCTTCGACAGGGCACTGGCAGAGCTCGTCGGTGGGTAACGCGGTCGGCGACGTCCTGACCCGTTCGATTTTGAACGTGCCGCAGCTCCTGGCCGAGCTGCTGATCGTCGCCGCCGTCGTCGCCTGCGCTGTCATACTGCACGCCTACCTGCAGCGCCGGTTCCGCAGCGAGCTGCTGCGGCGACACAACGACGTGGCCGGCTACCTCTTCTCCGCGGTCGGCATTCTCTACGCGGTCGTTCTCGGCTTCGTCGTCGTCGTCGTTTGGCAAAAATACGACGCGACCGTCTCTAACGTCGAGAGCGAGATCAATGCCGTCGGCGATTTGTACCACGTCGTGGACGGGTACTCGGAGCCCGCGCGTGCGCAGATTCGCGGCGATCTGAGAGCGTACGTCAACCTCGTGATCGGCACCGAGTGGCCGGCCATGGCGAAACGGCAGCCGATTCCGCAGGCGGGAGCGAATATACTCGACGATGTTTTCTACCGCGCGGACTCGTTCTCTCCGGCGAATTTCCGACAGTTCGCGGCGCAGCAGGCCGCGCTGCAGGCGAGTCAACGGCTCGCCGATGCCCGACGCGTGCGATTGATCGAAGCCGTGCCCGCCGTTCCTTCGGTACTCTGGTTCGCGTTGATCGCCGGCGCTCTAGCGATGATCTCGTTTTGCTACATTTTCGGCGTCGAAAGCAGGCCGGCCCAGCTCATGATGACCGCAGTGCTGGTCGGGCTAATCGGCATCCTCTTCGTCGTTATCGGCGCCTTCTCGACGCCGTTCGCCGGTTCGGTCCGAATCTCGCCCGACGGATGGCTCTATCTGCAACAGCGTCTGCCGCACATCTCGTAGCGCGGCATCGAAAGGTTTAACATGCTGATCGTCACGGTCGCCGCCTACTCGACCCCGTCGCCTGCTCCGGCTGCGAGTGCGGCCATGCTGAACCGCGCCAAGTCCGTGTTCGCGCAGCTGCAGTCAGGCAAGGTCGACCGTTCGCAGCTCACGCCGCAGATGAACGGCGCCAGCGATGCGCAGTTAAAGTCGGTTCAGTCGTCGATTGCGCACGGAAGCCCGACGTCGTTCGAGCAGCAGCAGTCGTTTTCCCAAGGTGGCTACACGTACGCCGTCTATCTCGTTACGTTCGCCGACGGATCGAAGGTCAATTTCGTCTTTGCCCTCGATTCGCAGGGCAAAGTCGCCGGCATGCGGGTCACCGGCGCGCCCTAGCTTCGAAGTGCATTTGCGCCGCATCGACCTCGTCCTCTTTGACTTGGACGACACGCTGCACGACGACACCTACGCGTATACCAGCGCCGCGGAGGAGGTCGCTCGCGAGGTCGCGGCCGAGCACGGCATCGACGCCCTGGCGCTGAAGTCCGCGTACGTCGCGGAGTCCGAGGGCTTCTGGCACCGCCTCTCGCCGCTCGACCTGAAGGTGAAGCTCGCCAACCTGCGCGCGAGCATGTGGCAAGCGGCGCTCGAGAGAGTTGGGGCCGGCGGCGATCCCGAGCTCGCGCTTCGCAGCGCGGAGCGGTACAACGACTACCGCAGAAAGTACTTTACGCTCTTTCCCGGCGCCGTCGAGCTGCTGCGTGCGTTGCGCGAGCGCGGCGTCAAGCTCGGCATCGTCACGAACGGCCTCTCGGAGACACATCGCGAAAAGATCGCACTCTTGCAGATCGGCGAATACTTCGATGCCATATTCCTCTCCGACGAGGTCGGCATGGTGAAGCCCGACCCGCTGCTCTTCGCGCACGCGTGCCGGACGCTGGGCGGAGCTCCGGCCCACGGCGCGATGGTCGGCGACCGCTACGACCGCGACGTCCGGGGCGCGATGGATGCCGGGCTTTATACGATCTGGCTCAACGTGCGTGATGAGGAGCTGCCGCCCGGCGCGACGCCTCCCGACGCGACCTGCAGCTCGATTGCGGAAGCCGCCCGCATACTTCTCGCGCCAGCCGGGGTCTCTTAAGAAACGTGTCGCTAGACTCAATTGTCATTAAGGGCGCGCGCGAGCACAACCTAAAAGACGTCGATCTCGTGCTACCGCGCAATAAGCTGATCGTCGTCACCGGTCTCTCGGGCTCGGGGAAGTCGTCGCTCGCCTTCGACACGATCTACGCCGAAGGGCAGCGGCGCTACGTCGAGTCGCTCTCGTCGTACGCCCGGCAGTTTTTGGGCCAGATGGAGAAGCCCGACGTCGACTACATCGAGGGCCTCTCGCCGGCCATTTCGATCGACCAGAAGTCCACGTCGCGCAATCCCCGCTCCACCGTCGGCACCGTGACCGAAGTTTACGACTACCTCCGCCTGCTCTTCGCTCGCATCGGAACCCCGCACTGCTATCAGTGCGGGCGCGAGATCAGCTCGCAATCCTCGTCGCAGATCGTCGACTCGATCATGGAGCTGCCGGAGAGCACACGCATCACGCTGCTCGCTCCGCTGGTCCGCGGGCGTAAGGGCGAGTACGCGAAGCTCTTCGAGGAAGTCGCGAAGGAGGGCTTCTCGCGCGTTCGCGTGGACGGCGAGGTCAAGGACCTGCGAGAGAAGATCTCGCTCGACAAGAAGCGCAAGCACACGATCGAGGTCATCGTCGACCGGCTCGTCATGAAGCCGGAGATCCGCAAGCGGCTGGGGGATTCGGTCGAAACGACGCTGCGGCTCTCGACGGGCATCGTCACCATTGCAACTGAGAACAAGGAGTTGACCTACAGCGAGGCGTTCGCGTGCGTCTACTGCGGGCTGTCGTTCGAGGAGCTCGCGCCGCGGCTCTTTTCCTTTAATTCGCCCTATGGCGCGTGCCCCGAGTGCAGCGGCCTGGGCGAGAAGATCGAGATCGACCCGTGGAAGGTGATCCCGGATCGCAGCAAGTCGATCTCCGAAGGCGCGATCGCTCCGTGGAGCCGGACGCTGGGCAGCGGCCGCTATCCGTCGATGAATCCGTATTATCTGCAGCAGTTGGAGCGCGTGCTGCGCCGCTATCGCGCGAAGATGACGACGCCCGTGGAGCAGTTCTCCGACGAGGTGCTCGACCTGATCCTGTACGGCACCGATCGCGAGCAGACGTTTGCGTACACGTCGCGCGGCGGGAAGACCTGGGAGTACCGCGCCTCGTTCGAGGGTGTGGTCAACAACCTGCAGCGGCGTTATAAGGAGACGTCCAGCGAGTACGTCAAAGAAGAGATCGAGAAGTTCATGTCGGCGTCGACGTGTCCGGCGTGTCACGGGGCTCGTCTCAAGCCCGAGGCGCTCGCGGTTACCGTTGGCGGCCGCAACGTGGACGATCTGACGCGCATGTCGATCGAACGGCTCGAGCTGTTCTTCCGGGAGCTGACGCTGACGCCGCGGCAGGAACAGATCGCGCACCAGATCGTCAAGGAGATCCGTGCGCGCCTGGGCTTTTTGACGAACGTCGGCCTCAACTATCTCACGCTGGGCCGGTCGGCGACGACGCTCGCCGGCGGCGAGTCGCAGCGCATCCGGCTCGCGACGCAGATCGGCAGCGCGCTGGTGGGCGTGCTGTACATCCTCGACGAGCCGTCGATTGGGCTGCACCAGCGCGACAACGATCGGCTTCTCGCGACGCTCAAGACGCTGCGGGATCTCGGCAACACGCTAATCGTCATCGAACACGACGAGGACACGATGCGCACCGCCGACGTCGTCGTCGACATCGGTCCGGGAGCCGGAGCGGAAGGCGGCGAGATCCTGACTTCGGGGACGCTCGCGGACGTCATCGACAACCCGCAGTCGGAGACCGGCGCGTATCTGTCCGGGCGCAAGTTCATTCCGATTCCGCGCCGCAGACGCGAGCCGCGCGGCTGGCTCGACGTGCAGAACGCGCGCGCCAACAACCTGCGCGGGATCGACGTGCGCTTCCCCGTCGGCGTCTTCGCGGCGGTCACCGGGGTGAGCGGGAGCGGAAAGTCGACGCTCGTGAACGAAGTCTTGGTGCGGGCGCTCAATCAGCATCTGCACCGTCAGCCGCCGGGCGGCACGTACGGCACGGTCAAGGGCGCGGGTCAGCTCGACAAGCTCGTCGTGATCGACCAATCGCCGATCGGGCGGACGCCGCGCAGCAACCCGGCGACCTACACCGGCACGTTCGACCACATCCGCGAGTTGTTCTCGCTGGTTCCGGAGTCGCGGATGCGGGGCTACTCGCCGGGCCGGTTTTCGTTTAACGTCAAGGGCGGCAGATGCGAAGCCTGTCAGGGCGACGGGATCATCAAGATCGAGATGCACTTTCTGCCGGACGTCTACGTGCAGTGCGAGGTCTGCAAGGGCAAGCGCTACAACGCGCAGACCCTGGAGGTGAAGTACCGCGGCAAGACGATCTCCGATGTGCTCGAGATGCGCGTCGACGAGGCGAACGACTTCTTCGCCAACATTCCGCGCGTGCACAACAAGCTGCGCACGATCTGCGACGTCGGGCTCGGCTACATCAAGATGGGTCAGCCGGCGACGACACTGTCCGGCGGCGAGGCCCAACGCGTCAAGCTCGCGACCGAGCTGTCGCGCCGCTCCACCGGCCGCACGTTCTACGTGCTGGACGAGCCGACGACGGGACTGCACTTCGCCGACATCCACAAGCTCCTTGACGTGCTGCAGCGGCTCGTGAGGCTGGGCAACACGGTGCTGGTAATCGAGCACAACCTCGACGTCATCAAGACGGCGGATTACCTGATCGATCTCGGTCCCGAGGGCGGCGACCGCGGCGGAACGGTGATTGCGACCGGCACGCCCGAGGAAGTCGCGGCGAACGAGGCCTCCTACACCGGTGCGTACCTCGTTCCGGTGCTGCGCGATCAGCGCGCGGTCGGGCATCACGTGCCCGACGACGCTGAGCTGGCGCGGCTGGAGCAAGAGAATCTTTTGGTCTTGAGCGACCTCGCCCGCAGCGGCCGGGTGGCAGTTGAGGCGTGAGCTCGGGGATCCGCCGCGCCGAGGCGCGCGCGCAGTCGCTGCGCGAACAGATCGAAGAAGCCAACTATCGCTATTACGTGCTCGACCAGCCGGAGATCACCGACGCGGAGTTCGACGCGCTTTTGCGCGAGCTGATCGAGCTGGAGACGATAAACCCCGACCTGCAGACGTCGGATTCGCCCACGCAGCGCGTCGGGGCGACGGCTTCCGAGCGCTTCGCAGCCTACGAGCACGCGCGCCCAATGCTGAGCCTCGCGAACGCGACCACCTTCGAGGAGCTGCGCGCGTTCGACGATCGAGCCCGTAAAGTCTCGGGCGGCGTTGTCGAGTACGTCTGCGAGCTGAAGATCGACGGGCTCGCCATCGCGCTCGACTATCGCGACGGCTTGCTGCTGCGCGGCGGAACGCGCGGCGACGGACGCGTCGGCGAAGACGTCACCGCCAACCTGCGAACGGTCAAAACGATTCCGCTGCGCCTGCGCGAAGCGCCGCCTTCGTTTCTAGAGGTGCGCGGCGAGGTGTACTTGCGCAAGAGCGACTTCGAGCGGCTCAACCGCGCACGCGAGCGCGAAGGTGCGGCGGTGTTCGCTAATCCACGCAACGCCGCTTCCGGCGGCGTGCGGCAGCTTGATCCGGCGCTGACGGCGCAGCGACGGCTCTCGTTCTTCGCCTATCAGCTCGCCGTGCCCGAGGCGGCGACGCAGTGGGAGGCGCTGCGCCGCCTCCGCGAGCTGGGCTTCCCGGTCAATCCCAACGTCGCGCACGCTCGGGGGCTGGACGACGTGCTTGCGTACTGCACGCAGTGGGAGAGCCGGCGCGACGAGCTCGACTACGAGATCGACGGCGTCGTGATCAAGGTGGACGACGCGGCCCTCGCGCAGCGGCTCGGCGTCGCATCGCGCGATCCGCGCTGGGCGATCGCGTTCAAGTTCAAGCCGCGCGAGGCGCGCACGAAGCTCCTCGACATCGTCGTGAGCGTGGGGCGGACCGGCACGCTCAACCCCAACGCGGTGCTCGAGCCGGTACAGATCGGCGGCGTGACGGTGAAGAGCGCCACGCTGCACAACCAGGACTACATCGCCAACAACGACATCCGCATCGGCGACACGGTCCTGGTGACGCGCGCGGGCGACGTGATCCCGCGCGTCGTCGGGCCGCTCGTTGCCGAACGCACCGGCAAAGAGCGGCGCTTCAAGATGCCGCGGCGCTGCCCCGTGTGCGGCTCCGACGTCGACCACCCGCCCGGCGAGGCGATGTCGCGCTGTACCAACGCGGCCTGTTCGGCGCAGGTCTACGAACGCGTCCGGCACTTCGCGTCACGCGGAGCGATGGACATCGAGGGCCTGGGCGACGTCATGGCGCAGCAGCTCACCGAGCGCGGCCTGGTGCGCGACATCTCGGACGTCTATCAGCTCGACGAGAAATCGCTCGCGGGCGTCCCCCGCACGGGCAAGAAGAGCATCGAGAGCCTCCTGCGCAACATCGCGGCTTCCAAGCAGCGCGGGCTCGCGCGACTTCTGTACGGCTTGGGAATTCGCTTCGTCGGGTCGCAGACCGCGCAGATCCTCGCGGGCGACTTCGGGACGATAGACGCGATCGCCGACGCGGACGGAGAGGAGCTTCAGCGCAGCGAGGGCATCGGCCCCGAGGTCGCCGGCAGCGTCGAGCTGTTCTTCAAGCAGCCCGCCAATCGCGCGATGATCTCGCGTCTGAAAACAGCCGGCGTGCAGACCAGCGCGCCGAAGCGAGCGCGCGCCGCGACCGGCACGCTCGCGGGCAAGACGTTCGTGCTGACGGGAACGCTGCCGGAGCTCACGCGCGAGGATGCGACGGAGCTGATCGTCGGCGCGGGGGGCAAAGTCACCGGCTCGGTCAGCAAGAAGACCGACTACGTCGTCGCGGGCGACGAGCCCGGGAGCAAGCTCGCCAAGGCCGAGACGCTCGGCATCCAAATCCTCGATGAAGCCGCCCTCCGTAAGATGGTGAAGAAATGAACGCCGCTATGCGCGTTGTGCCCGCCGACGTGCTGACGCCGATCGGGGCGTACCGCGCGCTCGCGCAGCCGCAGGCGTCGTGCCTGCTCGAGAGCGTCGAGAGCGGCGGCCGGATCTCGCGCTACTCCTTCATCGGTCTGGACTATCGCGCGGCGCAAGACTTCGAGTCGGCGCCCGATATCTACGACCGAGTCCGCGCCTTCATCGCCGACCATCGAGCGACCGGCGAGAACGCGAGTCTCGGCGGCGCGCTGCTCGCGTTTGCGTACGACGCCGCGCGCTGCGACGCGCGGCTCGTGCGGCGCGAGTCATCGCGCCCTGCCATGCCCGCCGCCTTCGTCGCGATCCCCGCGACGTGGCTGATCTTCGATCACTTTACCGATCGCCTCACGCTGTGGTGCAGCGGCGACGACGCAAGCGCGTGCGAGCGCCGCATCGGCGGCTACGTCGACCGTCTGCTCGCCGCGCGGCCCGCGATGCCTGAGCCGCTTCGCGCTCGCGGCGTGATGAGCGCGTCGCTCGATCGGGAGCGGTACCTGGAGCTCGTCGGCGAGGTCAAGCGGCGCATCTTCGAGGGCGACGTGTATCAGTTGCAGCTCGGCATTCGCTTCGGCGCCGAACTCGAGGGCAGCGCCTTCGATCTCTACCGCGCGCTACGGCGCGAGAATCCGTCCCCCTACATGTTCTACGTCGACACGCCGTTCGGTCAAATGCTCGGGGCGTCGCCGGAGTTTCTCGTGCGCTTGGAGGGCCGCAAGGCTAGGATCCGGCCGCTAGCGGGGACGCGCTGGCGCGGCCGCAACGACGACGAGGACGCGCGGCTCGCGGCGGAGCTGCTCGGCAACGTGAAGGAACGCGCCGAGCACGTGATGCTCGTCGATCTCGGACGAAACGATCTCGGCTCCGTCTGCACGTACGGCAGCGTGCAGGTCGACGAGCTGCTGCAGATCGAGCGGTACAGCCACGTGATGCACATCGTCTCAAACGTCGTCGGGCGGCTGCGCGACGACTGCGACGCGCTCGACCTCTTTCGGGCCGGATTCCCGGCGGGCACCGTCACCGGTACGCCGAAGATGCGCGCGATGCAACTGATCGACGAGTTGGAGCCCGTGACGCGCGGATTCTACGCCGGGAGCATCGGTCGCTGGTCGTTCGGCGGCGACTTCGACTCGTGCATCACGCTGCGCAGCGTGCACGTGCGGGACGGCCGCGCGTGGTGGCAGGCGTCCGCCGGCATCGTGGCCGACTCGGATCCCGCCGCGGAGTACCGCGAGGTGTTCGACAAGACGCGCATCGCCCGCGAGGTGCTGGGGGTTTCGTGACGGCGCCTGCTCGCCGCGTGCTGTTCGTGGACAACTTCGACAGCTTCGCCTACAACGTCGTGCACCTGCTCGCCGCGTGCGGGGCGGATCCCGACGTGCTCCTCAACGACGACCCGCGCGTCTGTCCCGATGTGCTCGAGAGCTACGATGCGCTCGTCGTGGGGCCGGGGCCCGGACGGCCGGAACACGCGCCGCAGATGCTTGCCGTGGTGAGCGCGGCGATCGAGCGCGGGGCGCCGGTGCTCGGCATCTGTCTCGGCCTCCAGGCGATCGGCGAGGCCCTCGGCGGCGCCGTCGTTCATGCGCCGCAGCTGATGCACGGCAAGACGTCGCGCATCGAGCACGACGGCACGGGCATCTTCGCCGGCGCGCCGTCGCCGCTGATCGCGACGCGCTACCACTCGCTCTGCCTCGACCCCGCGACGATTCCCGGCGAGCTGCGCGTCAACGCGCGCAGCGAGGATGGCGTCGTACAGGGCATCGCGCACCGCGAGCGGCCGGTGTTCGGCGTGCAGTTCCATCCCGAGTCGGTGCTGAGCGAACACGGCGCCACGCTCGTCAAAAACTTTCTTTCGTTATAATGGGGGAATTCGCACCGCTGCTCCGACGCGTCGTGGCGCGCGAGGATCTCTCCGAAGACGAGGCGGCCGCGTTCGTCGGCGAAATCATGGACGGCGGCTACACGCCGGTGCAGTCCGCGGCGCTGCTCGCCGCGCTCGCTTCCAAGGGTGAGACGCCGGCGGAGATCACGGGCGCGGCGCGCGCCATGCGCGAGCGCAGCCTGCACGTCGAGCACGGCCTGCCCGTGGTCGTCGACGTCGTGGGTACCGGCGGCGATCACGCCGGCACGATCAACATCTCGACGATGGCGGCGCTGGTCGTCGCCGCCGCGGGGACGCCGGTCGCGAAGCACGGCAACCGCGCGGCGTCGAGCGCCTGCGGAAGCGCGGACCTGCTCGAGGCGGCGGGTTTCTCGATCGAGATTCCGCCCGAACGCGCCGCCGCGATGCTGCGCGAGTGCGGCTTCACGTTCATGTTCGCGCCGCGGTACCATCCGGCGATGCGCAACGCGGCGCCGGTGCGTCGCGAGCTCGGCGTCCGCACGATCTTCAACCTGCTCGGCCCGCTGACGAATCCAGCGCGCGCGACGCATCAGGTCGTCGGCGTCGCGCACGAGTCGCTGGTCGCAAACATCGGCCGGGCGCTCCGCGGGCTGGGCGTGCGCCGCGGCGCGGTCGTGCACGGACGCAGCGGCGTCGACGAGGTCGTCGGCGACGCGCCCACGCTCGTGTATTCGTTCGACGAGGAAGGTGAGCGCCTGTGGGAGCTCGATCCGTCGGCGTTCGGGGTGGCGGCGCCGCTGGCGACGCCGCTCGGCGGTTCCGTCGCCGCGTGCCGGGACGCGTTCGCGGAGATCCTCGGCGGCGCTCCCGGCTCCGCCTCGGACGTCGTGGCGCTCAACGCTGCGGTCGTGTTCTACGTTACCGGAGCGCACGCACAGTTGCGCGACGCGTTCGAACACGCGCGCAGCATCCTGCACGCAGGCGACGCGTGGCGCACGTTCGAGCGAGCGCGGGCGATGACGCATGGCTGACGTGTGGACAAAGCTGTGCGGTTGCACGGCGTGGAACGACGTCGCCCTAGCGATCCACGCCGGCGCGGACGCGTTCGGAATGATCTTTGCGGAGTCGCCGCGGCGCATCGAATGGAGCGCGGCCGTCGAGATCGCGCGGCGCCTTCCGGCCGAGATCGCGCCGGTCGCGGTCTTCGTCGATCCGTCGCGAGACGAGGTCGAGGCGGTGCGCGCGCTCTTCCCGCGGGCGCTGCTGCAGTTCTCCGGCGACGAAACGCCGGAATTCGTCGCGCGCTACGGGGATCGCGCGCTCAAGGCGCTGCACGTGGACGCATCCTGGGACGAGATCGCGCGCCGCGCGGCGCTTTTTCCGGATGCGACGCTGCTGTTCGATTCGCGCCGCGACGGCCTGGCCGGCGGCACGGGCACGCCGTTTGCCTGGGAAGGCGCCGCGCCGCTCGCCGCGCTGCGGCGCGTCGTCATCGCGGGCGGCCTGACCCCCGAGAACGTCGCGACGTGTTTGTCGAGCACGCACGCCTACGGCGTGGACGTGCGCAGCGGGGTCGAGACGGCGGGACGCAAGGATCCAGAAAAGATGCGCGCGTTCGTGCAAGCGTCGCGGGGTTCGCGATGAAGCCGGACGCGCGGGGCTACTTCGGAAGGTTCGGCGGGCGCTTCGTCCCGGAGGTGCTGATCGCCGCGCTCGACGAGCTGGAGCGCGCCGCGGCGGCGGCGTTCGGAGATCCGGCCTTCTGGAACGAGTACCACGCGGTGCTGCGCGACTTCGTCGGCCGGCCGTCGCCGATCTACGAGTGCGAGCGCTACGCTTCGGACAGTTCGGCTGCGCCGCTCGTGCTCAAGCGCGAAGACACCAATCACACGGGCGCGCACAAGATCAACAACACGGTCGGCCAGGCCCTGCTGGCGCGGCGCATGGGCAAGCGCCGGCTGCTGGCGGAGACCGGCGCGGGGCAGCACGGCGTGGCGACTGCGACGGTCGGCGCGAAGTTTGGCTTGCCCGTCGACGTCTACATGGGCGCCCGCGACGTCGAGCGGCAGGCGCTCAACGTCCACGTGATGCGACTGCTCGGCGCGCAGGTGCACGCCGTCGGCAGCGGGACCCAGACGCTAAAAGACGCGACCAACGAGGCGTTTCGCGTCTGGGCGGAGCGCGTCGAAGACACGTTTTACGTGATCGGCAGCGTCGTCGGCGCACATCCGTATCCGTATCTCGTGCGCGAGCTGCAAAAGGTCATTGGCGTCGAGGCTCGCCGCCAAGTTCTCGAGCGCTACGGGCGGCTGCCGAGCGATGTGATCGCCTGCGTCGGGGGCGGCAGTAACGCGATCGGGATCTTCGCGGGGTTCCTCGACGATCCGGACGTGAAGCTGTGGGGTGTCGAGGCCGCCGGCGAGGGCCTCGCGAGCGGCAAGACGGCCGCGTCGCTGAGCGCCGGCAGCGTCGGCGTGCTGCACGGCTCGCGTTCGTATTTATTGCAGAGCGACGAGGGGCAGGTGCTGCCGACGCATTCGGTCGGCGCGGGCCTCGACTATCCGGGCGTCGGTCCGGAGCACGCGTTCCTGAAGGAGAGCGGTCGCGCGCGCTATGTCAGCGTCACCGACGCGCAGGCGGTCGACGCCTTCCACGAGTTCGCGCGCAGCGAGGGCATCGTTCCGGCGCTGGAGAGCGCGCACGCGCTCGCGTTCGCGTGCGTGCTCGCAACCGAGCGCGGAGGCGACGATCTGATTCTCGTCAACCTCAGCGGCCGCGGCGACAAAGACCTGGCGCGATGAGCTTATGTCTGCGGGACGGGTTCGAGCGCGCGAAGCGCGAGCGCCGCGTCGCGTTCGTCCCGTACCTCATGGCGGGCGATCCGGATCTCGCGACGACCCAGATCTTGATCGACGCGCTGAGCTCGGCCGGCGCCGACATCATCGAGCTCGGCGTGCCGTACAGCGACCCGCTCGCCGACGGACCCAGCATCGCTTCCGCCGGCGCGCGTGCTCTAGCCGCCGGAACGCGGCTCGCCGACGTACTGGCGCTCGCGGCGCGATGCTCCTCGCGTTGCGCGCCGCTACTGCTCTTCACGTATTTCAATCTCGTCGACCGATTCGGAGTCGCGCGCTTCGCGCGGGAGGCCGCCGCGGCCGGTACCGCCGGCGCCATCGTGCCCGACGTCGCCCTGGAGGAATCCGAAGAGCTGCGCGACGCGCTGCGCGCACAGTCGCTCGCGATGCCGTTGTTGGTCGCGCCCTCGACGCCGCGCGAGCGCGCGGCGCGCATCGCGGCAGCGTCGAGCGGGTTCGTCTACGTCGTCTCGCGGCTCGGCGTTACCGGAGCATCCGTCGCGCCGAAGCTCGATGCGCTCAAGGTGCAGCTCGGGATGCTGCGCGAGCTGACGCGCGAGCCGCTCGCGGTCGGTTTCGGCTTGCATCGCGCGACCGACGTGCGCGACGTCGCCCCGTTCGCCGACGGCGTGGTGGTGGGGAGCGCGCTCGTCGACGCGTACGCGGGATCGCGCGGCGCAGAGGCCGCGCGGCGCGTCACGGAATTCGTTGCGCCGCTGATTGCGGCGGCGTCGGCGTAGGGATCGCGTCCCCGAGCGCCGCGGCGACATCGCCGGCGATCACGCCGACGCGCCGCTGCTGCGCCGCGCGCCGCCCCGCCAAGCCGTGCCAATAGGCGGCGGCGCTGGCGGCGTCGACCGGCGCGAGCCCCTGCGCGAGCAGCGTCGCCACGATGCCGGTCAGCACGTCGCCGGTACCGGCAGTAGCCAGCGCGCTCGTTCCGGTCGGATTGATGTGCACGGTTAAGCCGTCGTAAATCAGCGTGTCGGACCCCTTCAGCAGCGTAGTGACGCCGGTGCGGTCGACGAATTCGCGAATGCGCTCGATGCGCGTGCCCGGCAGGATCGTGCCGCGCCCGGAGAGGCGCGCGAACTCGCCGGCGTGCGGCGTGATCACGCAGGGTTTGCCGCGCAGCAGATCGAGACGCTTGCTGAGATGGAAGAGGCCGCTCGCGTCGACGACGAGCGGCAGGCGGTTGGCCTCGATGAAGCGCGCGACGATCTCGCCTGTACGGTCGTCCAGGCCTAAGCCGGGACCGATGGCGACCGCGCTGTTGTGTTTCGAGATATCGAGCAGCTCTTCGACGACCGCCTCGGGCGGCGCGTCCTCGGAGAGCTCGACGACGACCTGCTCGACGAGATGTCCCCGCAGCACCGGCGCGAGCGAGCGCGGTGTCGCGACCGTCACGTAGCCCGCGCCGGAGCGCGCCGCGCCGAGCGCGCAGAGGATCGCCGCGCCGGGGAACTGTGCCGATCCCGCCACGATCAACGGCGCGCCGGCGGCGCGCTTGTCGGTATCGCTCGCGCGCTTCGGCAGCAGCTGCAGAAACGCGTCGTCGTCGAGCGCTGCGAACGTGCGCGGCTGGGCAGCCAGCACCGAGTCGTCGATGCCGATGCGCGCGCACCAGAGGTCGCCGACGTAGTCGCGCGCGGGCTCTAACAGCAAGCCCGGCTTGAGAGCGGCGAGCGTTACCGTAATGCTGGCGCGGACCGCGTCGTCGGTGACGGCGCCGGTCAGCGCGTCGGTTCCGCTCGGGATGTCGATGGCGAGCACAGGCATGCGCCGCCCGTCGAGTGCGCGCGCCAGAGGACGATACGGCTCGGGCAGCGGCAGGCGCGCGCCCGTCCCGAAGAGACCGTCGACACCGATGGCGCCGGCCAGCAGCGCCTCGGCCTCGGCCTGGTCGGCCGGCAATCCGCGCACGCGCACGCCGGCCTTTTTCGCGCGCATCTCGGCCGCCACGCGCGCCTTGGAGCGCGGCCCCGCCGGATCGGCCACGATCGTGCAGTCGTTCTCGTACGTGAGCTCGGCCAGCGCCGAAAAGGCGTCGCCGCCGTTGTTGCCCGGGCCCGCGAAGGCGACGATCTTCGCGCCCTTGCCGGTCATTGAGCGCAGACGCTCCGCAATGCGCAGGCCCGCGTTATGCATAAGCGCCTCGTCGCCGACGTGCACGATGCCCTCGGCGTCCGCGGCGCGCATCTGCTCCGGCGTGAGGACGTAGATCACGATTCCAAGATAACCAGCGCGGCGGCGGTGGCCGACGTGTGCGTGATGCTGAGATGAATCGTTCGCACGCCGCGCGCAGCGATCAGGCGTGCGGCGGCCTCCCGCAGCTCGATCGTCGGCCGTCCACTGCGTTCGTGCGTGACCCCGACCCAGCGCCACGGGATGGCGTGCCCGAACGCCTTGCGCGTGGCTTCTTTCGCCGCGAAGAACCCGGCCAGCCGCTCGTGCCAGTTGCGCTTGCGCATCGCGTAGCTCATCTCGTGTTCGGTATACACCTTGCGAGCGAACCATGCGAGCTCAGCTGCGCCGAAGCGATAGCGCGCGACGTCCGCCATGTCGATGCCGACTCCGACGATCACCGCAACACCATTCGACGACCTCCTTGTGTCATCCTGAGATGACGGGCGGAATCCCTTCGCGCGCAGTCGAAACACCACTTACCAGATGGATAAGATACGCATCGTACCGATCAACTCTGTTGACGCTGCGTTCTTGGACCGTCTTGCGCCCTGTCTGGAGGAGCGCTTTCTCGCGGCCGCGAGCGTGGAGCCTGCGCTGACCGTGCCGCGCAGCTCGCTGAACGCGACGCGCGGACAGCTCTTCGTGGCGACGCTCACGTCGAAGGTGCAGCGCGCCCATCCGGAGTCCGATGCGGTGCTGCTGGCGATCACCGACTTCGATCTCTACAAGACGTCGCACCGGTTCGTCTTCGGCGACGCCGACGAAGCGCAGAACGTCACGGTCGTCTCGATCAATCGGCTGCGCTCGGAGTTCTACGGCGAGCCGGGCGACGCGAATCTGCTGTTCCAACGGACTCTCAAGGAGTCGATTCACGAGCTGGGCCACACCTTCGGACTCAAGCACTGCTACAACGCGCGCTGCGCGATGTATTATTCGAACTCGATATTCGAGACCGATAACAAGATGCCGCACTTTTGCGACATCTGCGACCGGCGCCTGCACCGGGCGCGCAACGAGCGTTAGCGCGCTCTTTTAGCGCAGCACGCGCGCGTCCGCGAGCGAGACGACCTCTCGCGAGCCGTCGTCGCGCCGGACGCGCAGGCCGCCGCCGCTCTCGATCCCTTCGGCGATCGCACCGAACGGCGACTCCGCCGCATCTGGGGCGATGCGATAGCGGCGCCCGGGCAGCTCCGCGGCGTCGTCCCAGGCGGCAATCACGCCCTCCGGCTCCTCGAGCTGCGGAAGCGCACGCTGATAGTCGACAAGGACGGCCTGCAGCAGGGCGCGGCGGTCGACTGCCGTGACGTCGTCGCAGAATGCCGGGGGCGGCTCGACGGCGATCTCGGCCTCGCGCCAGCGGTGCACGTTGATGCCCACGCCGCATGCGACGCGCGCCGTCTCGCCGGTGACGCTCGATTGGCACAGCACTCCGGCGATCTTGCGGTCGCCGAGCAAAACGTCGTTGGGCCACTGCAGTATCGTCGCGACGCCGCACTCGCGCAGCGCCGAACGAACCGACAGCGCCGCCCAAAACGGAACGATCCAAAGCTGCTCCGCGGCGATCGCGCGCGGCAGGATCGTGCTGAAGAGCAGAGCGCTGCCCGCGGCCGCCTGCCACGCGCGCCCCTTGCGGCCCGCGCCGCGGCTCTGATATTCCGCGACGATCGTAAGCCCCGCGCAGCCGGCGTTCGCGAGCAGCTGCGCGGCATCCGCGTTCGTGCTCTCGGTCTCTTCGACGTAGTGAATCGACGCAAATCCCGTCCCCGCCAGCGCCTTTTCGACGTCGACGTACGGCCCTGCGGCACGCAGGGTAGCGGGGTGAAAGGGCGTATTGCGCGGGTCTATGGCCATCGAACGTACCCTAATTCTTTGCAAGCCCGATGCGGTTTCCCGCGGACTGGTCGGAGAAATCACGGCGCGGATCGAACGGCGCGGCTACGTGATATCGGCGATGAAGCTGATGCAGCTGGACGGCGAACGGGCGCGCGAACATTACGCAGAGCATCGCGGCAAGGCGTTCTTCGACGGGCTGGTCGAATTCATCGCCAGTGGCCCGCTCGTCGCCATGGCCGTGGAGGGAGTGGGCGTGATCGCCGGGTGTCGCCAGCTGATCGGCGCGACGGACCCGCTCGCCGCCGCGCCGGGCTCGATTCGCGGCGATCTCGCGCAGACGATCGGGCGCAACCTCGTACACGGGAGCGACGGCCCCGCGAGCGCGGATCGCGAGCTGAAACTTTTCTTCGAGGACAAGGATTTCGTGTCGCGCCGTCACGATCTCGAGCGCTGGATCAAGGAGTAACGTGTCGCTCGAGTCGTTGCGCGGCGGCGGCAATCCCTTGATCGAAGGCGTTCACGCGCGTGAGGTGCTGGACTCGCGCGGGAACCCGACGGTCGCGGTGACCGTCGCGACGAGCTTCGGCGCCGTAGAAGAGGCGATGGTTCCTTCGGGCGCGTCCACGGGCGAGAACGAGGCCGCCGAGCTGCGTGACGGCGACGACCGCCGCTACGACGGGAAGGGCGTGCTCAAGGCGGTGCACGCGGTCAACGAGCTGCTCGGGCCGGCAATCGAAGGTCTCGACGCGACCGCCCAGCGCGAGATCGACGAGCGGCTGATCGAACTCGACGGCACGCCCAACAAGGCAAACCTCGGGGCCAACGCGATTCTCGGCGTCTCGCTCGCCGTCGCGCGCGCCGCCGCGACGAGCCTGTCGCTTCCCCTGTTTCGCTATCTCGGGGGTCCGACCGCGGCGACGCTGCCGGTTCCTATGATGAACGTGATCAACGGCGGCAAGCACGCGTCGGGAGCGCTGCAGTTTCAGGAATGCATGATCGTACCGGTCGGCGCGCCGAGCGAGTCGGAAGCGGTGCGCTATGGTTCGGAAATATTTCACGCGCTGGGACGGCTGTTGCACGATCGTAATCTCCCGACGCTGGTCGGCGACGAGGGCGGATACGCGCCGCCGCTGGAGACGCCGCAACAGGCGTTCGACCTGATCGTCGCGGCGATCGAGCTCGCCGGCTACCGGCCGGGGAGCGATGTCGCGATCGCGCTCGATCCCGCGTCGAGCGAGTTCTACCGCGACGGCAAGTACTATCCGCTGTCGGTCGATCGCGCCGCGAGCGTCGACGAGATGATCGCGCTCTACGCCGAGCTATGCGAGCGCTATCCGATCGTCTCGTTGGAAGACGGCTTGGCGGAGAGCGATTGGGAGGGCTGGCAAAAGCTGACTGCGGCGCTTGGAAAACGGGTGCAACTCGTCGGCGACGACGTCTTCGTCACGAATATGACGTTCCTCGAACGCGGCATCGAGCAGGGCGTCGCCAACGCGATCTTGATCAAGGTGAACCAGATCGGGACGCTCACCGAAACGCTCGACTGCATCGCGATGGCGCAGAAGGCCGGCTACGGCACGGTGATCTCGCATCGCTCGGGCGAGACGGAAGACACGACGATCGCGGATTTGGCGGTCGCGACCGGCGCGGGCCAGATCAAGACCGGCTCGCTGTCACGCAGCGACCGCACGGCGAAGTACAATCGGCTGATGGCGATCGAAGAGCAGCTCGGGCAGGCCGCCCGCTACCCCGGCGCCAAGCCCTTCCACGCGCGGGGCCTGTAGCTCAGCGGTAGAGCGGCCGGCTCATAACTGGTTGCGCGTAGGTTCGAATCCTACCAGGCCCACGAGAAATCGCGTCTTGACTCGGAACAACTTCGAACAATTGAGCACGAGCATGAAGAAGGATCACTGTAGTTAGGAAGCATGATCCCCTTAACGGACGTATCGCGCCGCCCTACGAGTTTCCCTATCGTCACACTGTTGATCATCGGCGTCAACTTCGTAGTATTCACGCTAGAACTGATTAACGGTGACCCTTTCGTAGCCAGATGGTCGCTCGTCCCGGCAGATGTTTCTTCGGGTCATCACCTGATCACAATACTGACGGCGATGTTCATGCATGCCAGTTGGGCGCACATCTTAGGGAATATGGTCTTCCTCTGGGCTTTCGGACCGGAAATTGAAGACTCGATGGGACCGTGGCGCTATTTGGTGTTCTACTTGTTGGGAGGCGTCGCGGCGATGGGTGCGCAGGTCGCATTCGATCCCCACTCCACCGTGCCCAATCTGGGTGCTAGCGGCGCGATCGCTGCCGTGATGGGGGCGTTCTTGGTCACATTCCCGCGCGATAAGATCCGAACTATCCTGGTCATCTTTATCTTCATCCGCGTCACATATATCCCGGCGGTACTCTTAATCGGCGCGTGGTTTCTGTTACAGCTCTGGAGTGCGGGCGCTATTGCGCCTCAGGAACCAAACGGCGTAGCCTATTTGGCCCACATAGGCGGCTTCATGTTCGGAGCGGTCTTCGCGCGTCTCTTTGAAGACCGCAGCCGAATCTCATCGTGACGGCTCGTCAGAAAATAGCCGGCTGGCTGAGCCTCGCGCTGCTAGCAGGCTGTGGCGGCGGACTGCCTGTGCACCCGCCGACATCGAGCCCGGATCGTTCCACTTCGTGGATGGCGCGCGACGCCGCTGCCGCGAAAAGCCTGCTCTACGTCTCCGACGCCGGCGCCTCCGACGTTTCCATCTACACGTTTCCCGATCTCAAGCCGGCGGGGAAGCTGACCGGCTTTGTACAGCCGCAAGGCATGTGCGCCGACAAGAGCGGCAACGTTTGGATCACGAACACGGTGTTGCAGCAGATCCTCGAGTTCGCGCACGGCGGCAAGCACCCGATCCGCACGCTGACCGACCCGACCGGGTATCCAGGCGGCTGCGCGGTCGATGCAAGCAGCGGCGACCTCGCCGTCACGAACTTTTTCGATAACAGCGGCGCGGGCGAGGTGTTGATCTACCGCGGCGGCCGCGGAACGCCGACGCCATACTTTAATTCCGCGGTTACGTACTACTACTTCGACGGCTACGATGCTGCCGGCAACCTGTACGTGAGCGGTTCGACGGGAGGCGGAGCGTACGTGCTATCGCTACTGAAGCAAGGAAAGCGTGCGATGGAGTCGATGTCGGTGCGCGGCGGCGCGATCCACTTTCCCGGATCGGTGCAGTGGATCGGAACCGCCCTCGTGCTCGGCGATCAGGAGTGCGACGGCAAGAAGGGCGCGTGCTTCTACGAGGCGTCGGTGCGCGGCACACTCGCGAAGATTACGCGCAAGACGGCGCTGACCGGATCGTGCGACGTCGCGCAGGCCTGGATACAAAACGGACGGCTCGCCGCCGCCGACTACGACGACTGCAGCCGCGGCCGTAGCGGTGCGTACGTCTGGAAGTATCCAGGTGGCGGCGCTGCAATTCGCAGCGTGACCGGCCTAATGCGCCCGATCGGCGCGACGATCAGCAACCGCTAGCAACTACGGCGTAAAGCCGAAGACCGTGCCGCCGCTCGTGGCGCCGCCGAGCGCCGTCGTGCCGTACAGCGTGCCCGCCAGAGACGACAGCTCCGCCTGCGGCCGAGCGCCGTCGGGTTTGCCGGCGAAGCTGTACAGCACGCGTTCCGTTCCGCCCCTGCTTATTTGGAAGATCGTTCCCCCGGTTCGCGTGCCGCCGTCGCGCGTCGTGCCGTAGAGGAGACCGTTGACGAGGACGAGCCGCGCGTCGGGGTGCACGCCGTCGTTTGCGCTCGGATCGAAGAAGTGCAGGGTGCGTTGTGCCTTGTCTGAAGCACGTATCGAGAAGACCGTGCCGCCGCCGAGGCCGCCGCCCGCGGCCGTTCCATACAGCACGCCTGAGACGGCGGTGAGGCCGGCTGCGGGATACGCACCGTCGGGGTTGCGCGGCCCGTACGCGAAGCGATACAGGACGGTCTCGCCGCCGCCGTCGGGCTCGAGGCGAAAGACCGTGCCGCATCCGGTAGCGCAGAACGGCGTCCGGCGTCCGCCGTATTGGGTCGTGCCATATAGCTCGCCGCCCAGCGCGACCAACGTGCCGGCGGGCTGCTCGCCGTCCGCGCCGCCCTTGAACTCGTAGATGACTTTCTCGTTCGCTCCGGTCGGGCTCAGACTGAATACCGTGCCGCATCCCATCGGACACGGCGTCGATCTTCCGCCGTTCGTCGTCGTGCCATAGAGCACTCCGTTGACGGATATCAAGGCCGCGGCGGGCTGTGCGCCGTCGCTTCCGCCGCCGAAGCGATGCAGCACGCGTGTGTTCCCCCTGGGGTTGCTCGCGAACACCGTACCGCAACCGCCCGCGCAGGTGCGCGCGCCGCCGCCCGCGCTCGTCGTCCCGTAGAGCGCGCCCCCGGCGGCGATCGGTCCCGCGATCGGTATCGCCCCGTCCGACGCGCCGCTCGTGAAGCGGTGCAGCACGACCTCGCTGCCGGCGCGCGAAACGCGAAAGAGCGTTCCGCATCCGACGCTGCACCCACCGCTCGTGGTGCCGCCGTAGGCCGTCGTTCCATACAGCGTGTCGCCTATCGCGACGAGGTTGGCCAGCGGCGTGCGGCCATCGTCGGGCTTGCCGTTCCGCCCGAACGCGTAGAGAAGTTTGTAGTGGGCTGCCGCATCGCGCTCGATGGGGGCGCGGTTCGATGCGGTGGACGGCGCCGTCGAAAACGGGGGCGCTAGCGAACACGCGGTCAGCGCGATCGTAGCGATCGTGCCGGCGACGGCTTCGAGCATGCGCCGCCTAGTCATCGTCGGGAATTACATTGGAGGGCGGTTGGCGCAAGAAGTACTCCGGCGGCAGGTGCGTCGGGATATGCTTGAACTTGGTCGGAAGCATCGAGAAGTCGAAGCAGTCCGAGAGATCGTCCGAGCGCGTGTCCGTCGTGTGCAGCGAGCCCAGGCCGAAGGTCTCTTCCGTGAACTTCAGGATGCTGGCGAACTCGTGCGGTTTGTGTGAGATGTAACCGTTTTTCGCGTACGGCGAGATGACGATCAGCGGGACGCGGAAGCTCAGCTCGTAGGAGTTGTAGAGGTGCGGTGGCACGTGATCGAACCAGCCGCCCCAGTCGTCCCACGTGATGAAGATGGCCGTGTCGTTCCAGTAGCGGCTCTCGCCGATCGCGTTGACGACGTCGGCGACCCACGACGGCCCCGAGCCGTCCGTCACGCGGCCGTGGTCGGAGGCGAGCGCGGTGGGCGTCACCCATACGACGTCGGCCAGACGGCCCCGCGCGATGTCGGTTAAAACCCGCGACGGTGGCGTCACGACGTCGGCGGAGTAGTTCGGGTTCTCGCGGATGCGCAGGATCGCGTCCGGGCCGTTCCAGATTCCGGGACCGGATAAGGCCTGATAGTAGCGCCACGTCAGCGACTTGGCATCGATGAGCTGCATCAGCGAGATCCGGTCGAAGCACGGATAGATGTCTTGACCCTCGTTTCCGAGCGAATCGATGAGTGCGACGAGCGATCCCGACGGGGAATCGCAACCGCCGGTCGAGCGGTCCGTCGGCGTCGTCGGATTCTCCGACGCCTTCAGCGAGTTGGTATTGGTGATCGACGAGGTTCCGCTCACGATATACTGGTGGGCGGGGAAGCTCGGGCCCTGGTTGGTCTGAAACATACGGTCGCCAAACGTGTAGCGCTTCGCCATGATGAGATACGGCTGGATCTCGCTATGCGGCACGAAACCGTAGGCGCGGACGTTCGACGGCGGGCAGATCCCGACGCTGACGCACTTGGAGCCGACCTTATCGAAGCCGTTCCAGTGGCCGCCGTTGTATTCGATCTCAAACGCGTGGTGCAAGTGGCCGAGGTCGTACGGCGCGGTCAGGCTGATCGGGCGAAGCGGGACGCGGTGGCCGCTCGAGTTGAAGCCGCTGCGAACGGTGTCGGCGCCGGGGAGTCCGTTGAATAGGTCGTCGACGGTGCGGTTTTCCTGATAGATGATGACGACGTGATGGATCTTCGGGAATTTCACCGCAGCCGGAACCTGGGGGGCGCGGTTCGCTTCGAGCCCAAGCGGCGCGCCCGCGGAGCAGCCGGCGAGCAAAGCCGCGAGAAAGAAGGCCGCACAGCGAGACGTCATTAAAACCCTCCGCGACTACCGTCCAGCAAGGGGTTCCCTATGATCATCGCGCCTCCCGTTACGACCGTGATCGCACAGGCCGCCGCGACCAGCGCCCCGACCGCCGACGCCG
Organism: Candidatus Binatia bacterium; assembly: GCA_035544215.1. Classification (GTDB taxonomy): domain Bacteria; phylum Vulcanimicrobiota; class Vulcanimicrobiia; order Vulcanimicrobiales; family Vulcanimicrobiaceae; genus Cybelea. Next base: position 1,617,914 of record DATKHY010000007.1, read on the forward strand.
ACGCTGCCGTTACAGCACGAGCAAAGGATTGGCTGCATCAAATTCAGACGGGCAAGGTCGACCGCACTCAACTCACCGACAAGATGAACGCCGCGCCCACCGACTCGACGCTCGCGAACGTCTCGGTCCAGCTCGCGCCGCTCGGCGACCCGACGTCGTTTACCCTGAGCGCTAAGACCACCAAGGACGTTTATACGGTGTACCTGTTCAAGGTTCAGTGGCCGTCGGTCACGCTCTCGGAGACGTTCGCCGTGGATCAAAGCGGCAAGATCGCAGGCCTCTATTTCGGGAAACAGTAAGCCTTGACACCCAGCCTGCTGGCCGGTACGGTGTTGAAGCCCGCGGCGCCATCGTCTATCGGTTAGGACATCGCCCTTTCAAGGCGGAAAGACGGGTTCGATTCCCGTTGGCGCTACCAAGAGCCCTATGAGGGTTAGGCGTTCAAGTAATCCTCGATCGACCGCGTCAGGCCAGCCGCGTAGGTTCGAACCCGCTCGCTCTGGCTTTTGGGTCTAGGCCCGTTGACGGCCGCGCAACCCGCCATGCAATCAGCTAGGCGGGGCCGCTTCAACGTTAGTCATTGGCGCTGCTAAGCGATAGCGCAGGATTTTGATAGCGGCGCTGGCTTCGGCGTCCTAAGCTGTTTCACAGTGAATCGCAGATCTTTCTTGGGTGCCACATCTGCGGTGACCCTTTTCTCCCGTACGAAAGCTGGACTAAAGGTGGAGCGAAACCAGCAGAGCAGTCTTACCGTAGTTTGGCAACGCGAATATCAAGGTGCAACGATCGAACGCGCGAGCTTCCTCAATACTGATGGTGGCGGTCGCATAGACGGAGAGCTAGTAGGCTGCGTTGGCGACTGCTCGGTAAGTGCAAAGTATACTATTCTGTTGGACGATTCTTGGAGCGTGCGATCGTGCGTTGTGGAGGCTCAAAGCAGCTCAACGCTGCGTCGGCTCATTCTGACCCGTCGCGGCGAGTCATGGTTCGTCGATGGTTCCCGCGAGCCGGCGTTGGCTCGGTGCGATGTGCTGGACTTGGGTTTCACGCCGTCAACGAATACGATTGCCCTGAACCGCCTGCGTTTACCCCTTGGCGGGCGCGGTGAGCTAGCGGCGGCTTATGTGGATTTTCCAAGTCTGGAAGTATGCCGGTCTCATCAGGGTTACCTGAGAACGGAAACGGCGAGCTACGAGTACAGGAACCTCGACTCGGGCTTCACTGCGACCCTGGGCGTCGACGATTCGAACGTCGTCGTCGAATATGGATCGGTTTGGCACAGGTTGGCAACCGTAGAAGCGCCGGAGGCCGATGTGCTTGCGGACGCTCGCACACGTCAATTCTGCCGCGCGCTTACTTCGAAGGCTCCATCGCACGAGTTGGACGGGCACAGCGCAGATTTCGACTGGCTCATCGGAGGTTGGTCCGGGGAGGTTCGCGATTATTCGGACGATGGCGCCGTCGCAGTAAGTTTTGGCGAATGGTGGTTTACCTGGATCCTCGAAGGGCGGGCGCTACAGGATGTCTGGATGGTGCCGCCGCCTTCCGCACGCCACGGCGCCTCGCGTCTCAACAATCGGTACGGGACGACGACCAGGCGCTTCTCGGTAAATGACGGCTTTTGGTGCATTGCCTGGATAAATCCGGTGTCAGGCACCCACACCGAACTCCGAGGCCGGCGGCGATACGATCGAATCGTCCTTGAGGGAACCCAAGGCCGTGCGTCGATTCGGTGGAGTTTCGTGGATATAACTCCCAGCACTTTTCGATGGACGGGCGAACGCCAAACGTCAGAGTCCACTTGGAGACTGGAGTCCGAATTTATTTTGGAGCGGCTCGCCTAGGGCACCGAGAATCGCGAAGGCTGGACGGCGTAATCCCATACAGCTTCCGGAACGCAGCTGTGAAGTGACTGTGGTGCGAAAAGCCAAGCTCGGCAGCTAATGCCGAAATGTCAGTCGAGCCAGCACGCATTCTATCGAATGCGATCGCCAGCCGTAGTTGCACGCGGTATTGGTGCATCGAGCTTCCCGTAGCTTTCTGGAAAAGACGGGCCAAATGATAGGCCGAAAGGTTGACCCGCTTGCCGATCTGCGCTAGGGTGACGTCCTTTTCTGGGTGCGCGGCGAACAGCGCGCGAACCTCATCCACTACTTTTCGATTCCTTGGGCTCTCGCCATGTCGTGGTTTGGGGTCGGAAATCTCGTGCAATAGTGTAAGAACTATCTCATCTTGCTCAAATGCATCGTGTGCACGCTCTAAGGCCAAAAACAGTAAACGCACGTTCCGCTGCTGCGCGGACGGTAGCGGGACTGCCTCGACCCCTGTGCACGCGTCGCGCATCGCCGCATCCATGATATCTTCGGAAGGCCGTATGACGAAGCATACGTCACCGCCCTCCATGGGGTGAGCGACCCGGTATGGGGTGTCTCGCCTTACTATGATGGCTGTGTTGGGGTCCGCTACGTAGCTCTGACTGCCGACGTGGTAGAGAAAGAGTCCACGTTGCGGAAATATGAAGCCAGGTTTACGATTATACTCTTCGCGATCAGCCTCCGAACGCGGTGCCGAGCAGTGAACCCGCCTGACGTCCGCGATTCGGCTCTCAAAAACGGCCCTGGGATGAAGATGCATCTTTATCTTAAACCGCACGATTTTGTTAGTGGCTGCACGTTGCCACATTTTAGTACGTCACCGTGGCCTGAGGGCCTGAAACCCAGTAGTTGAGCCGTCGCACGTCATCGATCGCCTGTCCGATCCCGGGGACCCTACGACTTCGCTTCTCGGGTCAAGGGGTACCCTTGATTTTGAAACAACTTGCCCTGACCGGCGTAAGGCCATTGTGAAGCTCACACAGATTCCCGCGCTGCTGTTCGTCGTCTTCTCGATAGCATCGCCGCCTTCGGCCGGCGCCACGTCGCCCGCCTCTACCGATTCGACGAAGAATTGTCATATCGGTTCATACCGGCTGAGTGACGGCAAAGCCGTCGATATAGCGCCGTCTGACGATGACACGCTGCGCTGGCGGATGTTCACCGGCGAGACTGGGCAGCTTTATCCGCAGAAAGACGGCACATGGACGAGCACTTATGGTTGGACCGATCGGCCTGACGGCAAGACCGTTTCGTTTTCCGATTGCGAAAAAGGCGAGATTACCTTCGCAAAGGAGCCTGGCCGGCGCATTGCCTTCGACGTCACCAACACGACGTTCGAGAGCAATGGCGTGAAACTCGTCGGAAGGCTGGTACTACCGAAGGGCAACGGAAAGGTACCGGTAGTCGTGCTGGTGCATGGGTCGGAGCACGATTCCGCCCTCGATTTCTATTCGCTGCAGCGAATGTTTCCGGCGCAGGGCGTTGGTGCGTTTGTCTACGACAAGCGGGGCACTGGAGTGTCGGACGGAACGTACACGCAGAATTTCTATGTCCTTGCCGAGGATGCTATTGCTGCGAAGAACGAGGCCAAGAGTCTCGCCGGCACGCGGCTGGGAAGCATCGGCTACCAGGGCGGCAGCGAAGGTGGCTGGGTCGTGCCCTTGGCGGCGAACCGCTCGCCAGTCGATTTCGCGATCGTGAGCTTCGGTCTTGCGGTTACGGTGCTGGAAGAAGATCAGGAAAGTGTCGCGCTCGACATGCGTCTCCATCATCACTCCGCTGCCGGCACCGCTAAGGCCCTGGAACTCGCGCGTGCCGGCGAGTACGTCGTAGATACTGGCGGTAAGGGCTACGAGACGTTCGATGCCTTGCGACGGAAATATAAATCGGAGCCCTGGTACAAGGACGTGCATGGCGACTTTCTCTTCGTCGTCCTGCCGCTCGACAAGAAGCAGATCGCCAACGCTGCCAAAGCGTACGGTGTCGATACCGCTCTGTACCACTACCAGCCGATGCCCGCCCTACGCGCCTCCACCACACCCCAGCTGTGGGTGCTCGGCGGCGATGATTTGGACGCTCCCAGCGCCGAAACGGCCAAGCGCATAAAGTCATTGATCGCGTACGGAAAGGATTACACGCTCGCGCTTTATCCAGGCGCAGAGCACGGGATGACGGAATACGAAGTGAATGCAAAGGGCGAACGCCTCTCCACACGCTTCGCGCCCGGTTACTTTCAGATGATGGTCGAGTTCATTCGCGACGGCCGGATCGGCGAGCATTACGGTAACGCAGAGATCACGCAACCGCACCGATGAACATCGCTAGAGCAAAGGCCGGGCCTCCAAGCGTGTAGTTTCGTCACCCGTACTTTTGCTTCGGTGCAGACTCGCGCACCGTCGCTGGAGCGTCCGCCTTCCCCAAAAGATCTGCGGAGTGTCCACGTTTAGCTGGTGTCAGTGATCGAAGAAGTCCGAGATCTCGTCCAAGATCGGCTCGCGGTGCAGCGACTCGTGCGCGAACTTCCGATGCTGTCCCGACCCGAACTTGACGACCGTCCGATACCCTGATCGTATTGCGCTGCGCTCCACGCGTGAGGGCATTCCCGGATGGAAACGACGACCAGCCGCGTCCGGCGCCGTAGCGTTCACTGGGATCCTCTGCGCGAGCTTTTGGACGCTTAACGACGCTCTCTCCGAGTTCGGTTTAATTGAGGTGTCGCGCCCTAGCCTTTGATTATCATGCGCGAGACGATGGAGGCCCACAGCTCCGAATCGCGTTTTGACAAAGGGCGGCCTTGTACGATCGCGTCGTGCAGTCTGGCCTGTATGCACAGAACCACGGCGCGCGCCAGCGATTCGGCAGCGTCATTGCGGCCGATTCCGGCACGGTTGAGTTCGCCGATGTAAACGGTCCAGACGTGTTCAAGTTTCCTGTTGTGTGCCTCCCAGAGCGCTTGGAGCACCGAGCTGTCGCCCCGCGTCTCAATGAAAGCCTTTAGCAAACCGGTGCGCCTGCGCGCTTGTTCGAAGACTCCCTCGAGCAACCGGGAAATCTTGCGGCGTTCCTCGCTCGCGTCGCCCGTGACGTGAAGATCAAGCGACGGCAACGCTTGCTGGGCTAATGCAATCGCGCTGCCGAGCAAATCGTGCATGCTCCGAAAATGGCGATAGAACGTCGCATGGGTCATTTGTGCGCGCCGTGCGACGGCCTTAACCGTCAGCGCCTTGAAGCGACGCGATTGGAGTAGTCCGAGAAACGCCTTCAGGAAACGGTCACGCGTTTCTTTGGCACGATCCTCGGGATGTCTTGCCGGGTGCGCTTCGACCCGGCCAAGATACCTCCAGCGCGATTTTCGGAGGCCGCTGACGGGATCGCGAACGCTGTCGACCACGTATCGATACGAACGGCCGCCGACCTTCTTGATGACTTCGTATGACATAGGACGCTCCCAACGTGTGGTAGAACATCTTTATATACTGTATCGTGAAATACCTACACTTTGAGACAATCGCCGCGACTGCGTAAACTCGTTCGTACCATGCGTACCGCCTGAGGAAAGTGAGAACGCCTGCTTTGCGAACCCAACCGCAAGTCCTTATCGTGGGGGCCGGGCCAAGCGGACTCGTTTTGGCGCTTCTTTTGGCGCGGTTCGGCATACCGTTTCGAATCATTGACAAGGAAAAGGAGACCGGGACTACCTCCAGAGCGCTTATCGTGCACGCGCGTACCCTGGAGTTCTACCGGCAGCTTGGCATAGCCGATGACGTCGTGCAAGCTGCACAAAAGTTCGTGGCCGTGAACCTATGGGTTAACGCAAAGCCGCGCGCCAGGCTCGCGTTCGGAGACATCGGAGCGACCCTAAGCAAGTACCCGTACAGCCTGATCTTCCCTCAGGATAAACATGAGCAAATCCTAATCCAGGCGTTGGGCAAACACGGGGTCGAGGTCGAGCGCGATTGCGATCTCGTGGGTCTTGAAACCAGCCGCGAACACATAACCGGATCGATACGGCGCGCCGATGGGAACACGGAGCAGTGTGAGGTCGCGTATATCGCCGGCTGCGACGGCGCCCATTCGACGGTACGCGAGACGGTGAAGATCGGCTTGCCGGGCGGTACATACTCACACCTCTGGTACGTCGTGGACGTGGACTATGCGGGTCCCCTTACGGCCAACGAAGTGTATATTTCTATGGATCGGCGCGACGCTCTAGCGGTGTTTCCGATGAGGGAAGCGGGAAGGGCCCGCGTCGTAGGCCAGGCGCCTCCCAAACCCGACGGTTCGCCGGTCGCTTGGGGTGACGTCAGTGTGCGTGTCAGCAAAGAGCTGCGCACGCAGGTGCACGACGTCCGTTGGTTCTCGACCTACCACGTGCATCACCGGGTCGCCGAGCATTTTCGGAAAGAGCGCGTGTTTCTCGTGGGAGATGCCGCGCATCTGCACAGCCCAGTCGGCGGCCAAGGCATGAACACCGGCATTGGCGACGCCGTCAATCTGGCGTGGAAGCTCGCGGCCGTTCTGCGCGGTCAGTCGTCGGGCGAATTGCTTGATTCCTACGAACCCGAGCGGATCAGATTTGCGCGCGGTCTCGTTGCAAGCACCGACAGAATGTTCAGCGTATTGAATAGTAAAAGTCCCTGGGCCGGTCTGTTTCGAACGTTTGTGGCGCCGACGTTTCTGCCACCGCTGCTGCGTCTAGGATCCGCACGCGCGTTGGCGTTCCGCATTCTGTCGCAGACCTCCATTGAATACCGAAACAGTCCCATAAGCCTGGGGCGCGTCGGATGTCTGCGAGCCGGAGATCGTCTCCCCTTTGCTCAGTTTCCGTCGATGCCTGGCGGTGATAACTTTGCACCGCTGAACACAATTGATTGGCAAGTGCACTTTTATGGAGAGCCCAGCGGTTCCCTACGCAAAACGTGTGAAGCTTATGGCCTCCCATTGCATGCCTTCATGTGGCAAAGGAGGCTACACTCTACGGGTCTGCGCGAGAACGCACTCTATCTAGTTCGCCCCGACGGACACGTCGGGTTTGCTCACCCGACCGACGATACCGCCGCACTGGAACGCTACCTGCTCGGCTCGCCCGCGTTTATCACCCGAGTACAACATTGGAAAGAACCCGCCGACGCGTCGCCTTCGTTCGATGGAGGGCGCTAACGTGACCGGCATTCTAGGAGCGGCGACCATCGCGTTGCTTCTCGCCATCGTACTCATGCGGGTTGCGATACTCCGACGCGCCGGAACCGTAGCGGTGCAATTCGGTAAAACGGATAGGCGGGACTTTCTCATTCCCCCGTTTGCGGTGTTCTACTTTTATTTGATCTTTGCGAGTGCATTGCATTGGCCGACGCCGCTTCACTCTAAGATGTTCGATTCAACCGCGGCGGCTTGGGTCGGCATCGCGTCGTGCATCGCCGCGCTTGGGCTGATGTTTGTCACCTTGCTGTCGTTCGGCCAAAGCTTTCGCATCGGCATCGACACCGATCACCCGGGCGCGCTCGTTACGTCGGGCGCCTTCGCCTACACGCGGAATCCCATCTACGTCGCATTCGCAGCGGTGCTGATCGGCGAGTTTCTCATCCTGCCGCATTGGGTGCTCTTGCTGTACGTTGTCGCAGGCATCGCCCTCTTGCACCGTCAAGTGTTACGCGAAGAAACCTATCTGCAATCGTACTACGGCTCGGAATTTACACGGTATCGCAAGCGTGTTCCGCGGTACTTTTAAATGACGGTGATGTGACTACGTGCGGGCGATCTTGCTGCCAACGGCGCAGGCGCTCTTGGCCGAGTAGTATGCGGTGATCTGCTCGCGCCTCGGATGCACGTCAGAGCGTCGCGCGGTCCGGCGTGTCACTTTGTCAGCGACCTGCTTATGAAGATCCGTGTCTCCGGAGATACTACATTCGTGACCTTGCGGTCGGGATCTTGAACGGGGCTCGCGCGGGGGCCGTCGTGATCTACAGGAACGCGAGTGGCTCGGGCACTGTTATAAGCGCGCCTCTAGCCAGAGAGTACTTCGACGGCGTGACGCCGGAATCGGGAGCCAAAGATAACAGTGGGCAGGCCGGCCGCTGGAGCGGCTGCTTTCTAACATTTTCTAACGGAGCGCTCGGGGGTGGTCGGGAAGGGAGAGTATCGGCGGGGAACTCGGAGGCGAAAAAGCCTTACAAAATAACGCTATTCGCTAGTGGACGGGACTCTACGGAACCCCCGAGCGTAGGTTCGATTCCCGTTGGCGCTACCAGAAAACGGCCTGTATTTGCAGGCATTTTTCGATGCCCGCGGCGATGCGGTTGCCATTCGGTTGCCGTGCCGCGTCAAAATCGGCCGCCGCGAGCCGTTCGCGACGTTCGCCGAGAAAATACACCGCAGTATGGTGCGCAAGAAAATCCTCCGGAGCGTAAGGTTCGCGGCCGCGCGATGGCCTTTAACTACATGGGCTAAATGTTGATCAAGTTCGTCGATCTAAAAGGGGTGCGGCTCGATGAGAAGCTCTCGGCGTTCGTTCCGAACGCCATGTTCCGCGATATCGCGCGGATCATGATACCGAACAATCCCCCGCTTTCAAGCGGAGGAGTATTGTAATGACGCGCCGCTCACCGGCGGCGTTGCTCGTTTTCGCATTATTCGCCGCCGCACCGCTGCCTGCACCTTCCGACACCGCCCTGCGCACAGCACTGCAGCGCGATTTGAACCAATATTTGAGCGCTCGCGCCAAAATCGAACATGTCTCCGCGATCTCCCTGGGCGTCAGCCTTCACGGTCGTAAGACTGTCGCACGCTGCTGCGGAGCCCATCGCGGCTGCCAGCACGAGCGATGCGAAAGGTAGCCTAGACGTCTGCAAACTCCATGTCAGGAAGGACGAGGATGTCGGCGATTTTCCCACTGTCGTCCCATTTGTAGACGTATACCATCGTTTTTTCCTTGGCTTTCACGGTAAAGATGTAGGTCGTCGCGGGCTTGCGACGGTCTACGCTCTCGAGTTCGTAGGTGCGCGGGCCGTACCGCGAGAGCGCTCGTAGAGCTGCCAGGTGGCTGGGGGTGAGCAGCGCGCGCATGTCGCCGGTCACGTTGCTCGTATCGGGCTGTCCTGCGATGGCGGCGTTGAGCCACGCAGTCGCCGCGCGCAAGCGCTGCGGGTCGCCTGTTGGCGGCGGAGGCGACGACGCTGGTGCGGCACTGCTCGAACTCGGCTGAGGCACCAGAACCTTGTAGATCGCGCGAACGGTCGTGTTGTAGCTGTAGTACGGCGCGTTGGAGAGAACGATAATGGCGAGACGGTCGTCGGGAAAACGTGCATCTTGCGAGGCGGATCCCGTCGTGTTTCCGCCGTGCCAGATGTAGCGATGTCCGTTGGGCATTCGACCCACTCGTATCCCCATGCCATAGCCCTCTCCGCCAGGGCTCGACGCACCGGGCCCGGGAGCGAACATCTCGGCGAGCGATCGCGGCGAGAGAATCTTCCCGCCGTCCAGGGCGGCGTTCCATTTCTCCAGATCCGAGACGTCGCTCACTAATCCGCCGGCGGCCCCAATCCACTGTAATCCCAAAACGGCGCCGGTTCCCATGGGCCGAGTGCGAAGCTGCTGTATTCGCCAGCAACGTTCGGCTTCACGTTTTTCGAAAGTCGGAGGTACGTCGCATTCATTCCGAGCGGCCCGAAGAAATGCCGCTGCAAGAAATCGTAGAAGGTCATGCCACTAACATGCTCGATGACCATCTGCGCCAGCATGTAGCCCGTATTGCTATATTGCCAGCGCGTACCAGGAGGGAAATCCAGGGGCAGCGACTTCACCAGATCGGCCGCCTCTTTCGGCGATAGCGCCGGACGGCGCATCGAGTGTAGAAACATTGGGGCCTCGACGTAGTCGGCGTAACCGCTGCTCATTGTGAGGAGCTCGCGCAGCGTCACTTCGCCGGCATGCGGTATCCCAGGAAAGTATTTCGAGAGGCGGTCGTTGACGTTCAGCTTGCCTTCGTCTTGCAAGAGCAGGATCGAGGCTGCGGCAAACTGTTTCGTATTCGAGCCGATCATGTACGGCGTCGATGGCTGCGCCGGCGCGTTCGGGTCGACCGTGCGGTTACCGAATGCGTGTAGATAGACCGTCTTTCCGTCGCGCCCCACACCAATGACGACGCTCGGGGCGAAGCGTCCCGAGACCGAGGTCTCCCCAATGCGGTCGATCGCCGCCGTTTGCGCAGCGCTCAGTCCGCTTGTGAGCTGCGCTTGCGGTGCAGCCCCAAGCAGGCCGGCCGCCAAAACGATCGCGCAGAATGCTTTTCTGGTCATCATCCTGCCCCTAGTGGTGGCACAGTATCGTCGCTGGAACCGACTTCGGATCGTTTAAGAATTTTACCATCGCGTCGTATGAGCACTGAGATCGAACCAACGTCTGATGCCCGTCGACATCGGCGATCAGCAGAACGGAACCGGGGATTTGCTGGTGGACGGCAAGTGCATTCGGAAATGCCGTCGAGGGATCGCGCGCCGGATTGGCGACCATCACGTTTCGGTGCCACCCGACGTGGAGGACGTGCGGCGGATTGGTTGCCGGCCGCGACCAGCCGGTGCAGTCGGCAGCACCGGGGCCCATGTGCGCGATCGGCGTCCAGTCCCAATACCGCCACGCAAAGCGGGGCGCCTCACGGACAACCGTCTGTCCGGTTTTGACGAAAGCGTCGTAGTCGTTTACCGGCCCGTAGTCGGCGCAGACGACGCCGGCATACAGGCCCCCCTCTCCGGCGGTGATTTGGGCGTCCTGCGATCCGCTGCCCCGCGCTTCCGCCGCAGTCTTCGTAAACGCGTCGATGGCGGTCATGTCGCCGCGGCTTACCTCGGCGAGCATCTTAGTGATTGCCGGCCAACCGACGTGCGGATCTTGCCCTGCAGCCAGCATAAGGGCGACCAGAAGTCGCGTGATGGGCGCCTTGGCGACACCGGCATCGTACGCCGCCCCGACGTTTTTGCCGTGGAGCGCGCAGCCGGCAGTGCGGCCGCACCAAGCTGACATGTGCTGAAATGTCTCATTCAATGCGAGAATCGCACGCGTGATGTCGGTCGGCTGATCGACACTGTGGTCCACGACGCCGTCCAACACCAGAGCCTTCACGTGGGAACCGTAGCGTTCCAGATACATTGCAGCGTACACCGTTCCGTAGGAGCCGGCGTACGCGACAAGGCCATCGTTCGGGGTCAACGCACGCCGAATTCGCTCGATGTCCGCGGCCGTGTCGATTGCCGAGAGATGCGGCATGAGCGGCCGGCTCAACGCAAAGCACGTCCGAAAGAACGTGGAGTTCTTGACCATGATGGCCCGAAATTGGGGGCGCGTCGGAGGTTGTGCAGAAGGCGCCGACGGCTTAGGCACTCTGTTGGGATCGCAGCGTATGGGGTCGCTTTTTCCGACCCCGCGCGGATCGAACGTCACGACGTCGTAGTACCGGCGGAACTTTGAGACTTGCTTTTCGGCTGCGCTCAGCGTTGGCTCGATACCGACGCCTGGTCCGCCGGGAATGATGAGCAGCACGCCGCGCTTGCGTCCTATACCTGTTGCGCGCATGCGCGCTAGGCGAAGGCTCAGCGTCGCACCGTCCGGTTTCGCCGGACCGATTGGCACGGTCAGCATCGCGCACTGAGCGTCCTTGATCTCTGGACAGGCCGCCCAGTTTAGGTGAGGCGCGCCAGCGGCCGGCGCAGCGGCAAGAAGACGAGTTGGCAGCGCCAGCGATGCGGCGACTAGCGTGCACAAACAAAGGATAGCTAGACGAGACAAATCACCCTCCATGCACAGAGAGTTACGTTTCGCGAGCGATTGTTACACGAAAGCGGCGACGACCCTCGTAAGCCTAAGCTGAAGCAAACGACCAGGCGGCCGCTTTTTCTAGGCCATTACCGCCCGCGCATCGGGCGTCCCGTTTTCCCTTGAGCAATGCTTTGCCCGAGTCTACCTCTAGGCGCTCGATCGTGACGTCCAAGGCTTCCGACACGCGCGCTGCCGTATCCACGAGGAATCGTATCAACCTCGTCTCGACGACTTACGAAGCCATTCCCACGGCAAAACGAGAGCATTGCCTGTAGCCCATTAACCGCGTGGGAGGTTAGCGTTCATGCCCGACCGTACAGCGTAGTGCGGCTGTGGTGTCGACAGAGAGAACGGCGATTGAGTGCCACCGCACGCAGCGAGCGCAAAGGAGATAAAGACAAGCGTCAACGTTGCGGCTGCGCGGTGAAAGCTGTTCATTCTGGAAAACCTTCCTTTGCGACAGCCCGTCCGGTCTGTAGAGGCGGCGGTGCCGCGGAAGGCGCCCGCGATTTGCGGACGTCTTGGGTCGTCGCTTGAGACTCAACAGAGTCTAAAACGGCACGTCTTTAAAAGCGCCGCGCTGCCCGAGCCTTGCAGTCTATGAGCTTAGAATGACCAGAGAACATTCTCAGCCCGCAGACGGGTACTAAGCTCCGCGCACTTCGTATCTGTTGACCACGTGGGTGCACGTAAATGTTGCAATAGTCCACCGTAAGCGCAGGCTCGTCACGCACTTCAGGCCACTTTTCGTTCATGTGGCCATCGAAACTCAAGCGTTTCCCGGATATTGTCTATGATGACACATGGACTTATCGACTGTCAGGACGATCCGCGTTTCGTCAGTCAAAGGGGAACTAAAATGGGTAGACGCAGCCTTCTCCACGTCGTGCACGGCAAAATAGGTTTCGATGGAATTGAGATTAGTGGTAATGTCGCTGAGGTCGCTACCGCCGCGATGCGCTTGGCTTCTTTGCACTAGCTCGGTTCACGGCCACGTATATGCGAATCCAACATCTAGCCGCCGGCGTCATCCTGCTGCTCGTAACTGCTACAGCGTGTTTTCCGAGCAGCAACAGGCCTAAAGCGAACGGACTGAGGACTGACCTTCGTTCAAACCACGAGAGTCGCCCTTGCTCACGAGCTTCTACCGACCAACGGCGCAAACAGGTGTTCCGGGAGATTTATGTGATGACGCACGTCACTGACGTTCCGGCATCTGCATTTCCAACGCTTCCGCCAGATTGTCTTTAACTCCAGAGGTCCGCGACGTAACACCGCTTAGGAGAGATCTACGCGGCTGTCATCTGCATTCCGTTGTCGCGGGTTTCTTTACCTATCCGCGGTGCCGGATTGGTTCTCGCGCAGAGTGCTGGCTTGGCGGTTCACCAACAGGCTCACGATCGGGTTCTGCATCACACTGATGAGGACGCGATCTCGCAGTTCGGCGCGCTTGGCAAACTACGGCACACTCGGCGACTTCATCACATAAGGCCGCATCCGACACTGCGGAAAAGAGGAAAGTCATGCACGACCAGCTTCGTCGTCTAGTTATGCTTTGTGCGGCGGTCGCTTGGTTCGCATGCTCGCCCGGGACGCCGATTTCCGGTACCATCAACGTCGCCTCCTACGTTTCCGGGACGCCCTTCGAATTCTATCAGCCCCACTCCAACGTTCCGGTCGGATTAGATATCGAATTGCTGGCGGCGATTGCGGCCAAGCTCGGCATGGCGATCCCGGTGACGAACCACCAGTTCGACGATCTGCTCAACGCCGTCGCGCACGGGAAGTTCGACGCGGCGATGTCCGCGATCTCCGACACGAGCACGCGCGCGATATGCACAACATATCTGCTGGACGCGATCGAGGGTGACTGTTGGGTCAATGAGAGTACAATCTACGCGAAGGGGCTTGGCCTAGCAAAGGAGACGCGTCGCTTGTCATCGCTCCGGGTGTGTCATAGGTTTAGCGATCATCTCGGCGCTCGGCAGAGCGTACGTCACTTGATGGGTTGCGACGAGCGTGCCGTCGTCACTGCGGGTTTCCACGGAGCCCATTGCCAGACGCCGGCCGACCTTGATCAACCGCGCGGTGCCGACGATATCGCCGTTCGCCCGCGAAATGTAATCGGTGGCGAGGTGGACGGTCAAGGCATGCTCGCCTCCCTCGACGATGGTAATAATCGCTATCCAAACGGCAACATCTGCTACTACCGTCGAACAGCCGCCGTGAAGAACGCCGCCCGGCCGCTCTAGGACTTGACGATACGGAAGACGCACGCTCGCACTGCCGACGCCGACCGATTCGACGAGCAATCCCCACCAGCGTCCGAAAGGAGTAGCGTCCACTAATCGCTGCATTTTGTCGCGTTCGTACGTGGGCCCACGCCTCGGTTTCATGCCAACCCCATCAATTCGAGCGTGCTGCTGCCCTCAACGATCAGTTGCATCATTTGGGACTCCTTGGCAGCGCGGGTCTCCCCGGCGTGATCGTACGTTCAACTTGCGCAGCTGGGATGATGATTACGCTGTCATCGTCCCCGACTACCAGGTCAGCTTGGGTCACCGGAACGCCGCCGACCGTAATCGGCGATCCTATGGATCCGACCGCCCGACGGCGGGCGTGCCACCTTCAACATCCTCCAACATCCTCGCATCCGCTAGCGTGATCTGGTCGTCGGCCGTGCGCTTTACGAGTGTAACCGGAGTTGCGAGTTTTGACGAGTTCGGGCAAGCATCCTAATAAGTTTCGGGCTTCGCGCTTATCGCGTCGAGTTTTGCGAGCGTCGAGGCGTAGATGGCAGCGAGTTTTCGATAGGCGCTTTGCATGTCGGGGGTGGGGACGGCGTCGGCGCTTTCGAGCCAAGGCGATAGAATTCACCGCTTGCGCCATAGAGGCGTACCGTTACCCCTTGCTCAGCGGATCCGCTATTCACGTTCCAGCCGAGTTGAGCGACCGCAGCGTCCGTCAGCTTCTTGGGCGTATCAGCAATCGGGACATTGAGGGTGGACGCGGCGAACGCAGGCAGTGCGATACCCGTAAAAAGCGCCCCTGCGAGCGCGGGCGTGTACTTTTTCACGCGAACTACGATCCTCCGGATTTTAGCACAGTCCACTAGTGGCTTGTCGTCGCTGCCAATCTCAGACTGTACTCATAATTATGCGGAATCGCGGACGTTATTTCGACGGCCACATCGCAACAAAGTGGTTCGAATAATTGGGCCACTCATCAGCGTCGGGGAAACGTTAGCTGCGTACCTAGCCGCGGATGATTTCTTATCGTCTTGACATACTACGGTTTCGTATTATACGCTATCGGTACAATGTTTGCAACGATTTGTATTACGTCCCTGTGTATCGCCGCATCGCTGGGCGCGGCCGGACCGGCGCTCCCGGGAACCGGGCACGTGCAAGCAGTCCGTTCGTTTACGATCGTCCTCAACGCACCGCCAGACATCGCGATCCGGCCCTTCGGTGCCGTCGCAGAGCAAGGGTGGGACCCCGACTGGCATCCGCATTTCGTCTTTCCTACGGAGCCCAAGGACTGCGAAGGCGCGGTCTTCACCATCGACCGGCGTGGTGTACAGACATGGCTCCTTCAGACTTGGGATATGCAGAATCACATCGTGCGCTACATCGCGTTCGATCCTGGAGTCAAGCTCACCGAGATCACCATACGCGTCTCAGCGCAGGGAGCGAGAAGTAGCCAAGCGGTGGTCACCTACCGGCGCACGGGCTTAAGCTCCGCCGGCGACGAGCAAGTTCGCCATTTTGCTCAACTTTTCACTCAGGAAGGCCCACATTGGGAAGCCGCGATAAATGGGTACCTCGAGCGGTCGCATTCGTGACAGCGGAGGTTCTCGTCGCACGCCTAGAGGCGCTCGACCTGCAAAATGTCGATTTCCACCACCGAGAACATCTCGAAGTGGCATTTTTTTACCTTCGACGCGATGGGGCCGAAGAAGGCACACGCGCCATGCTTCGCGCCATCGCCGCTTTGGCATCGCACGAAGGGCGTGAAGATAAGTTCCATGCAACCATGACGGTCTGCTGGATTCGTATCATCGCAGCGGCCATGGCAGAAGAACAGGATTGCCAAACCGCGGCCGACCTCGTTTCACGTCAGCCAATGCTGCTGGATAAGGAACTGCCACTTCGGTTCTACTCGAGGGAGCTTTTCTTTAGTGCCGAAGCCCGTCGGCGAGCCCTGGACCCGGATCTCGCGCCCCTGCCGCCGATGCCTCACTCGCTCGGCAACGCCTTGAGTTTCAAGCTCCGATAGTCGTTGCGGGGGAGCAGCCGACGGTCATCCAGGGTTGCTGTATCGGTGGAGGCCTGATGCTTGACCTGATCCCGAAACTGCACCGCGCTTCGCACGCCATTGCGCTTCTTATAGCTAACGCGCCCGAGGTGGATCTGAGTCAAGCGGAGGCTCAAATATTGGCAAGTCTTCACGCACATAGATCCTCGACGATCAACGATCTCCATGCCACGTTTGGCCACCGCAGGTCCACGATTACGAGTGTGTTGGATCGTCTGGAGCGTCGAGGTCTCATCAAGCGCTCGGTCGATGACGGCGATCGGCGGGTCGTGCAAGTTGCGCTCACGACCACGGGAAAGAAGTTAGCATTGCGCGCTTATACCTTGCTGTCGGACGCGGAGTCGCACGTACGCAAGAGATTTTCTGCCGCGGAGATCGATGCGTTCTGTAACGTGGCGGAGGCCTTTGTGGCGTTGTCCGGAGCGCATCGATAAGCTCCGCCCGCCGGTGATTCGGATCACTTTTGCCACATCTGGCCATCGCATTCATGGCCACTCCAGGCAGCGCCCGACTCTCCACCGCTGCGGGGTCTCATTGGCGGCCTCGGCCCGGGCGCATCGCCGGGCGCATCAGAGGAAGGATTTTTAAGATTGTTGTAGCCGCTGGCTTCTTAGCCGTCTCCGCCTGCATTGCCCTGGCGGCAGCGGCCGTGCCGCTGATCTGAGAACACGATTTTCGGGCCACTTTTAGGCCAAGTGGCCATCGTGGTTCGGCTCGGTTCCGGATACCGTTAGTTTCAGCATGGCCGCATAGCCCTAGTTCACGAGGTGCTTCATAGCGTGACCAGCTGCGACTAGTGCTTCGCAGCAATGGCAAGGATCACGTTCTGATACGAGAGACGTGATGGCCCTTTTTGGGACCACTTTTCTGCAAGGCGGCCATCGCCTTGATAACGCGAGGCTCGTACAATCAACGTATGCAACAAGATATAACCAAGGCGGATAATAGAATCAATTGCACAAAAGCAAAGAGAATCATCAGCGTGAAACACGGTACGATCGTGTTCGCGTTTGCGCTTTTTTCGGGTGCGACCCTGCCTGCGTTGGCAGGAGCAAGCCTAGACGTTCCGATTGTTCCTGGCGCGCCGGAAGGTTTTAGCAAAGGTACTGTCGCTGACCTCGGATGGGATCCGGTCGATAATCGCTCTGCTGACGAAGCGGCAACCGTGCACGTTTATAGTGACGGAACCACGCTGTTTGTTCGATTTGATGCACCCCAGAGCGAGGTGCTCACAGGGGGGCAAGGCGGCGACTCTGTTGCGATCGACCTTTGGCCGAACGGTGCGAGTGGTGGTTACTATCACCTCGGTGTCAATCTCGACGGATCGCATACATTCGACAGTACGGCGAACACCGCAAACTGGGTCGTCGAGAAATCGATTTATGCTGGTGGTTACAACGTCACTATGAAAATTCCGATGAACGTAGTGACAGGAGCTTCGGCGCCAGTTCTCGTGCAGTTCTCGCGCGAGATCGCTCTCACGGGCGAGCAGCAGATATGGTCGCATAATGGCTCCAACGGGCCTCCAGTGGGCATCGCGCAGGCGGGAACGATGATTTTTAAAACGACCGTCCGATCCACGGAAGCCTTACTTCGCGAAAGGTGGATTAACACGATCTTATCGGACTCGTGCTCTATGTGGCCTCCTTCACAGCCCATAAGGTGCCCGTAGGATTGAGACCACATCAACATTTCGGCGCCTGTTGAGCGCGGCTTTGCGCGGGTCGGGCTCGAGCGCTGCACTGCGGAGCTGGCTCGCGGACGCGACCTTCGCCGATGGAAGCCGAGGCCGAAATGAACGCGGTCCTTCTCGCTGACTGCACAACCCTTGGATCCTCATTGCTGCGATGTACGAATACGTGCTCGCAAAATCGAACCAGAATTCAAGTCGCTTAAAAGGCTGCACTCTCATCGATCGCTTTTGCGTACCGCAAGGGCCCGTGGCCGGTTAGCGGTTAACATGCTTTAGTGCGAGACCGTGATCTGATGGAGGCTGACCTTGTTTCCTTCGGCATCCTCGAGATATGCAACACGGCAAACCGGAGTGTTGACCAGTTCGCTAACCTCGACCCCCTTGGCGCGAAGGTCGGCGACCGTTTTGGTGACGTCGTCGACTTCGAAGTAGACGCCGGATGCGCTGCCGGGGTCTCGGCCGATCCATTCGAACGTCGAAACGCTAAAATACCCGGTGCCAACTTTCGCTTGAGCGTATTTTTCCATCCCGTCCTGAACGTGTGGCGCGTCGAAACGCAGTCCGAGCTTCTCTTCGTACCAGCGCCGCAGGCCGGCGACGTCCTTAGCGGGATACTCCGTGAACGCGATTTCCTTTACCATCTGCTCCTATCGTTCTCCCTTCCGAAGCGCGGCAAGTTCTTTGAAAAGTTCAGGAATGGGCAGTCAAAACTGGCGTTTCATGAAGACCGATTCTAGGCCGCACGTCTCTAAGTATGGAACAAGTGCCCCTCACGGCGATGGCCACATCGCGCAAAAGTGGTCTAATTTTGATCCCGTCGACACTTAGCGAGTTCCTGGGCCGTAGATGCACGGAAAAGTGCTTTTCGCATGCGGCTCAAGTCGGAGGCAACAGTCGACGCACAATCGTGAGGCCCCCAGGCCCCTCGAAGGGCAGCTTGACATTCTTAGGCTGGTGAGCGAATCGGCCGCCGATTTCTTGACCAGCGGCGATTTGTCTCGCTTACGACAGCACGCCCGCGATCGCGAGCGTCACGCGTTATCCGCATTTAGACGCGACCGTCGTTAGAACGAATCGCGCCGGCAATTGTTACGATCGCCGTCAAACTTTGGTCGATGTCGTCTTCAGTGATTCTCCATGAGCAGACGCCGATCCGCATAGCGGTCTTGCATTGCCACTCCGTTCCGCCACCCAGCATGTTCCGTCTCGCTGAGTCAGCTCAATAACGCGCTCCGTGACGTCAGGTTCGCCGAACGAGACCAGAATCTGATTGAACGTCACGTCGTTGAGCACGGCAGACCCCGCCTGCCTCAGACCTTCTGCAAAGCGCGTTGCCAGCGTACAGTTACGATCGATTATATCAGCTAAGCCCGATCGCCCGAGCGATTTCAACGCCGCCCGAACATCGGCACCGCGCATGCGTCGTCCCATTTCGGGCGTATAAAAGGCAGGCTCTCGCTGATATTGAGCCACTGCCACCCGCCGTGATGGCGTCCCCAAACGTATCAGAGAGTAGAGTGTTGTTCCACTCCTTTTGGCCGTCGCGCTGGGATCGAACGGCTGTCGTGGTTTTAGAAGATTTAGTTTTACAAATTCAGCGCAATGATTCATTGTTTTCCCCACTAGCCCGATGCTTCGGCCACAAATCTAAACGCCTTCGCTTACGCGAAGTGTGCGAACACTAGGATATGAGGTTGCGGGCCACTTTAAGCTTAGGTGGCTATTGGAGCTTCGTCGATGCTCCGATACCCTTAGCGTATCGTGTTCCCAGGGGAAGTCCGTAATGTCCCGTGCCCAACATAAGTCTTCCAATGCCCGTTGATCTGCGCGTCAGGCAGATGAGAGCGAGCGGCGTTGCCATTGTGGCGCTTTCTGCATCAATCGCGCTAGCGCCGCTTCCCGTAGCCGCAGCCGTAAGCTATCCGTCGAGCTTTCACGCGGAGCAAGCTCCCTATAGTATTGGGCCGTCGGCTTTTACGGACACGGCATGGCAGAAGGGTCTGATGGGGTCGGATTTCTTCAATGTCACGACGCGGGTTCCGAGCCGGCTGTCGACTCGCTCGTACGTCCTGTACGACGGGGCAAATCTCTACGTGCAGTTCGAATGCTACCAAAAACCCTACCCCGTAACAGCCTTACAATCGACGAACGACATCGGCTTTGGGACGGATGATTTCGTAGGGGTAGGGATCGACACGAGCGGCAATGGCTCACAGGTATACTACTTCGAAACGACGCCGGCCGGCGTGCGATACCAAGCAGCGAGCGAAAATGCGCGATACCTGCCGCAATGGACTGCGACCGCGCGCCTAACCAAAGAGGGATGGCAAGCCATTTTGGTCATTCCTCTATCCACGATGCGTTTGCGGGCCGGAGGCCAGCAAACTTGGCGCATGAATTTCATTCGAGGCGTGGCAGCCACAGCCGAGCACTTCAGCTGGGCGTGGAATACGAAAATGGCCGACGCCGTGGGTTCGGCGTGGCCGGTTTTTACCGACGCACAATTTTGGCCCAACGTTCAAGTTGCAATCAGTTCAAAGACCGGAGTGGTGCGGGCCAAGCCCCATGCCGAGATTTTCGGACTCCTGAGCACCGGTGGCGCCAGGCATTTGTTCCAACAGGCCAATAGTACGTTTTTGCCCGAGCCCAATCGACCGTTTGGCGCCGACCTAAGCGTACCGCTAACGAACACGATCAACTTCGTCGGAACCGTCGATCCAGATTTCTCGAACGTGGAAATCGACCAAGTCACGATCGCACCAAGCGAATTTCAGCGGGCGCTTGTGGAGTACAGACCATTTTTTACGCAAGGGGCGAGTTTTCTCAATCCCAATATTATGTCGTCGAGCGGCGCATTCGCGCCGAACAACGTCATCTTCTACTCTCCCGACGTCGGGCCGTTCAACTCCGGTCAGAAGGTCGAGGGCACCTTCGGGGATCAGTCGTTCGGGCTCCTGCATTTCGAAGGCTTCAACCAGGTCACGAACAGCGACTTCAACGGCACGGCTTACGGGTATCTTTACGCCTTGCCCGATCAATCGCTACGAATCTGGAGCGACGGAGTGTTGGCGCACGATAGCGTAGCGGGCAACGACACGACTGCAGAAATCGGTGCAACGGCACTTGACGTTTCAACCGGCATTAGCGGTGGGTTCAGCCAGTCTTGGGAGGCCGGTTCGTTCGTACCCGATTTACATCGAGCGCAAGACTTCGATTCTAACTTCGGAGTTAAGAAGGCCAACTATACGATTATAGGCGTCTATCAGAACGTCTCACCCAACTATGGTCCGATGCTGGGCTACACTTCGATCTCGGACATTCACGGCTTTGCTTTGGCCGTCGCCGATGGCGGCGCCCTGCCGTGGACAAAATCGTTCAAGGTCGTCATGGGTACCGATCGTTTCTTCGACGATTCGGGCGCGATACATCAAAGCGATTTTGGGATTACTACTACCGTCGCCTTAAAAAACCAACTGACTCTATCGGTCGATCCACAGGTCGGCCTCTTGCGGAGCTATGCGACGCAGGCCCCGACCGCGTCCGACACGTGCCGATCGCCTTCCATTCCCCGAAGTTCATACACCGGTTTTCCCAACTATTATTGCCCACTAACGCAACAATACTCGAACCTCGGACTGACGCTCGGCTATCGCGATGGAACGCCCTTTCCCATCGATCTCGGCTACGGAGAGGGCCCTTTCGGTGGATCATATCTGCATCAGTACAGCAGCTCACTCTCGCGCCAACTGGGGCGGCGGCTTACCTTTTCCATTAACTATGATGGTACGTACGCTTCTTCGAAAGGCATCCTGTCGTCGCAGTGGCTCCGTCGCGTTAGCGTAAGCGATGCTCTCAGTTCGGACTCAAACGTGTCACTGGAGTACCGGGTTGTCAGCGGCAATATCCCGTTTGAAACGCAGCCGCCAGGAGCAAATCTCGCCGTAAACTTCCACGAGTTGTTTCGAAATGGAAATACGCTCTACGTCACTTACGGAACGCCTGCCGCGTCACAAACTCTCAATCGTTTTATCGTCAAGTACATCTTCAGCTACGGTGGTGGCGCCGGGACTTAGGTTTACTTACCTTAGCTGTCTCCGCCTGTTTTGCACCAGCCGACGGCTAAAGTGCCGCAGTCAATGGGCAGCAGCCCGAGAAGGGGTCGCCCTGATTCAGATCTGGAATTAGAGATGTGCCCTTACGGCACCGACTACGACTCTGCTCAGTTTAAGGACTGTCGAGGGCCCGGTTAATGGAAGCGCGCGTGCTCGCGTATCGGCGCCAGGCCGATGCGAGACGCACGATGCCGGCCTCGATGATCGCCGGGCAAGCGGTATACGAAAGTCGGACGTATTCCGTACAAGACCCATCTACAGTCATGGAACTGCCGGGAAGGATACGCACGCCCTCACGCGCGGCAAACTGCGCAAAGGATGTCGCATCTCCAAATGGTAGTCGCACCCACAGGCATAGTCCACCGGACGGCTTTTTAAACTGCCATTGCGGCAGCTGCTCAGCTAGTCGCTGGCAAAAAAGATCGCAGTTGTCTTCAAGCTGGCGCCGGCGAAACGTGGCGATCTGGTCGAACGACTCAAGGACGCGCAAGGCGAGAACTTGCGAAGGAACGGACGTTCCTAAATCAGACAGCACTTTCAGTCGACCCAAGCGGGCAGCAATGCTCGCAGAGGCGCGGATCCATCCAAGGTGGATCCCTGGCCAAAAGACCAGGCTGAGCGATCCAACGGATACGACATTCTCGGGATCAAAATACGCGAGGGACCTCGGCGTCGAACCACTGAACGCCGTGGTTTCGAGGGCACAGTCCTCCAGTATCGGCACGTCGTGTTCGCGCGCGAGATTCACGAGCGTGCGTCGCGCATGTTCGGACATAACGTGTCCGGTCGGACTCTGAAAGGTCGGGATGCAGTACAACGCTCTAAACGATGAGGTTGCCATTTCCTGTTGTAACGAGTGGTCCGTGAAACCCGGTGGGAAGGCGCGCAGGCGCGCTCCCATAGCTCTGAATGCGTCAAGCGCAACGAAATATGTCGGCTGCTCGATTGCTACGGTTTCGCCCGGGCTGACCAACAACGACGCCGCGAGACTGAGGCCTTGTTGCGAACCCGTCGTAACGATAATGTTGTCGGCGAGGGTCGGAATCCCAGCGACGGAATACTGCTGCGCGATTCGCTCTCGAAGGCGCGGCAGGCCGGCCGGCGCATGTATCGAGGGACATTGAAAGTCGTGCAACTCCACAAGAGTCGGGCTGTGCAAATACGGGAAAAACTCGATTGGTAAGTCGGGCCAGCTCAAGCTCAAATCTACGATGTCTTCTGGCTCCTGGAGTATCATTCCGGACGAAAGGGCGGTGAGCTCGGCGTCTCGTCGCGATGTCATCTGGCTCCGCGCGGCGGCCGTCCGCACGATACTTCCGCTCCCGCGCCGTCGCTCTAGCAGCCCGTCTTCCTCGAGCATGTCGTACGCGGAAACGATCGTACTACGACTCACGCCGCCGGCATCGGCGAACCCACGCTCCGACGGCAGGCGCGTGCCATCGACGATGAGCCCGTCCACAATCGCCTTCTCAACGGCGCCTTTGAGCCGTACGCGAAGAGGGCCTTTCCCGTGCAGCCAGGTTCCGAGGATTTGGCTCAGTGCCGCAGGCGTCAACATCGGTCCACTCTTGCGCGATATGGGCAACCTGTTTGATGCGACCTGTTCCATAGTTCGAGAACTTTCGTAAGATTGTAAATGCAGTTTCCGGATATTTTCGTTGAGCACGAACCCCCTCGGGGTCAAATGACTACGGCTTCCTCCGACGTATCCTTTAATACAGTGACTTAATGTAGCCACCGTCGATCGCAATCGTTTGTCCGGTGATGTAGCTCGCCGGCTCGCCGCAGAGGAACGTGACGAGCGGAGCGAACTCGCTAGGGGTCCCCGGCCGGCGCATCGGAACCTCGCGCTGCGCGGCGGAACGAAGCGCGTCTTCGTCGTTGTCGTACAACTGCCGTAGCCGATCCGTGAGAATGCGTCCCGTGGCTATACAGTTGATGGTAACCCCTTCGGATGCAACCTCTCCCGAGAGCGTTTTCAGCGCTGCTGTTAGGGCCGTTCGAAAGGAATTCGAAAGGACCAGATTCGGGATCGGCTCTTTAACGGACATCGACGTAAGAGCGACGATGCGACCCCAGCCCTTGGCGCGCATTCCGGGCAATGTCTTATCGACAAGTGAAAGCATGCTGCGAAGAACTGAACGGTAGCCGTGGTCCCAATCCCCAAGCGACACCTGTAAGTAGGTCCCGGGCTTAGGTCCACCACCGTTTGCGATCAGGACGTCGATCGGGCCCAGCGTGCTCAAAACGTTCGAGGCGAGTTCAGCCCCAGATGCGTCATCAGTTTGATCGAAGTGAAATGTTCGAACGGAAGGCGCTCCGAGTTTTCGCGCAGCATCCGCAACTTCACCGAGGCGCTCCTGTCGCCGGGAGGCAAGAGCCAGGTGTGCACCTTCCTTAGCCAGCGAGAGCGCGACGGCTTCGCCGATTCCAGAACTTGCGCCGGTCACTAAGGCGACGCGGCCGGCAAGCTGAAGATCCACCTATCGTGCCTTGCCGGCCACGGCGATGACTGCGATTTCGACTTTATATTCCGGCGCCGCGAGCCTGCTCTCGACCGTTGCGCGAGCCGGAGGATTGTTCGGATCGATCCAACGCTCCCACACGCGGTTCATGTCATCGAACGCCGCCATGTCCGAAAGCCAAATGTTTGCCGACAGTAATTGTGATTTCGAGCTCTGCGCCTGCGCCAGGAGAGCGTCGACCTTCGCCAGCACGTTCTTTGTCTGCTCGCCTACGTCGGCAGATTCCTTATCGACCTGGCCTGCGGTGTATAGTAGTCCACCGTGCACGACACCTTGGCTCAGGCGTGGGCCCGGCGTCAGCCTTTCGATCGATTCGCTAACGTTAGCCAAGATATGCTCCTTTTAAAAGTCCCGAGAGACTATCGAGCGCTCGAACCTGTCCCGGTGAAATGACCTCGTGCAGGCGGCGCTGCGCTTTTGTCCAGAGCACAAAAGCCTTTCGGACGACTTGCTTCCCTTGAGCGGTTAGCTCGTATCGCTTCGTACGATCGTCCTTACCGCGCCCGGATTTGACCCAGCCGTTGGCAATTAGCGGACGCAGTCCCCGTGACAGAGACGTGACGTCTAGGTCGCACACCTGAGCCAACTCACTAAGGCTACAATGAACGAGTCGATCGAGACGCGCGAGAACGGAGTACTGCGTTTGTTTCAATCCCACCGGTTCGAGAACGTCGTCATAAATCGCCGTCGCGCGGCGCGCGAGTCCTCGCAGCGTCGTGCATGCGCAAAGCTCTCGGTCCTGCGGAAGAACGTGTGCTGATCGTTTCATAAAATTCGCTTGTAAATACAAGGCTTGCATATACAATACTTCTGTGCTATCGTTTTGTCAAGGGCTGTCCATCGAGTCGGCCCCCAGTCAAACGACCGGAGAGGCACCGATTGCATGGACTTGTCCTATTACCTCGTCGACGTCTTTACGGCGGTTCCCCTCCTGGGGAATCCGCTTGCCGTCTTCCCGGACGCTACCGGAGTCGACTCTGGAACGATGCAGAGGATAGCGCGCGAGCTGAACCTGTCCGAAACGACCTTCATACTTCCGCGAGAGTCAAACGAGCGCCGGACGCGCGTGCGCATCTTTACACCTGGCGCCGAACTGCAGTTCGCGGGTCATCCGACGCTTGGTACGGCGTTCGTAATGCGCGCGCTCGGCATCGTGCCGCGCAACTCCAAGCACTTTGTTCTCCAAGAAAATGTTGGTGACGTTGCCGTCCGAGTCGACAACGGCGAGGATCCGATTATTTGGCTCACGACGCCTCCTATCGAGAAGCTCGCGGAATACCCGCGTGAACGTTGTGCGGCGATGGTCGGTCTTCAACCGGGTCAACTCGCTGCGGACGTTCCTTGCGAGCTTCTCTCCGCCGGGAACGGCTTTATCTTCGTAGCCGTCGATCGACCCGCGTTCGTCGACCAAGCGCGCTTAGATATGGCGGTCTTCGAGCACATCGTCAAGGGCCGCTCGACGCCGACGTCCGTGCTCGTCTTCGCGGCTACCGATCAAGGAGCGTATTCGCGCATGTTTGGACCACAGCTCGGCGTCGCAGAAGATCCGGCAACCGGAAGTGCTACCGGTCCCTTAGCGCTTTTTATGATGAAATACGGCCTCGCGCAAAGCGGTGATGGTACACGCCTTGTTAGCGAGCAGGGAACCCAAATGGGCCGGCGGAGCTTCCTGCACGTACATGTGAACGGCGAGCGGGGTGCCGCCGGCATTGAAGTCGGGGGGCATGTTGTCGAGTTGGCACAGGGCGTCATGCGCATTCCGGTTCCGTCGGTCGCAGCCGCGTAAGAACATGCCGCACCTTATTTTGGAGTACTCGAGCAATCTCTCTAGCGACGCCGCGATGAACCAGCTTCTGGGCAAGTTGCACGATGCTCTGGGGAGTATTGAGAGTTTCGAGAGCGACCGAATCAAGAGCCGGGCTCTCCGGTTCAACGCCTACAGAATCGGCGCCGACGACCGCCGCGGATTCGTGCACGCAACGGTTTTGTTCTCTCCCGGCCGGCCCGAGGCGCTGCGACGCGAACTGGTGAAAAAGCTGCTGACAATTATCATTAGCGAGGTGCGCAGTGCCTCAGGGAGCTTCTCGTCCAGCGTCGAGATCCGGCAGTTCGAGCCGGGGATGTACGCTACGGAGCGGGACGAGCGATGATGAGGTGGGACATAAGGGCATCGATGCGACAGATGCCCAACTCGAAGACGTGAGCGCTGTGGCATCAAGGGAACCGGTTCTCGGGCTCGTCGTAGGCGTCGGCTTTGGCGCCGGAGTGTTCTACTATAAGCGAATCGCGAAGGCGCTAGGGGAAGGCTCTCGCGGAGGCTTAATGCTTGCGCACGCCGATCTTCGCAGGGTTCTTGACGCCGTTGGCGCCGCCGATATTGCGGGCCTGACGGAATACCTGAATACCATGGTTGCCGCGCTAGCGAACGCCGGTGCCACCTTATCCGCGATTTCTTCGGTTACGACGCACGCCTACATTTCGCAATTAACGCCCATTGCGCCCATTCCAATTATCAGTATTTTCGACAGTGTAAAGACCGAGCTTGAAACGGCTCCCGGAAGGCGCATCGCTCTTTTCGGAACCCGTTACGTTATCGAGACCGACATGTTTGGAAGCCTTCCTGGTGTGGATATTGTGCGACCGACAGAGGCTGAAGTGGCTCGGATTGACGGAGCGTACCAGGGACTTGCGGTTCGGGGGTATGGTACTGCCGAGGATCGAGAGACGTTCAATCGCATAGGCTCGGCGCTGAGTAAGCGGGAGGGCGTTGACGTGATTTTGTTGGCTGGAACCGATTTGTCCATGCTTTATGAATCGCAAGAGCCGGCATTTCCATCCCTGGACTGTTCAGTCGTTCATATTCGTGCGATCTTGGAGAGGTTCATCAAAGCGTGAGGCACGCCATACTTGGCGCCGGGGCCATTGGAGGATTGCTCGGTGCGCTGCTTGCGGATCGAGGCGAAGACGTCACTTTGGTAATTCATGATGTAGTGGAAACCTTTCCGACGCACATGTCGCTTCAGCGATCTGATGGATCCGTGCTAGGTGGCGATGTACGAGCCGTTACGTCAATCCATAAAAACGGCGCCGCCGATGTGTTGTGGGTGGCGACAAAGTCGATGGACCTTACTTCGGCGCTCAATGCAGTACGCGGCAGCTCGCCTCGCATTGTAGTACCTCTACTCAACGGCTTTGAACATATCCAGGAGTTGCGAACGGCGTTTCCGCCAGAGGCGGTGATCCCAGCAACGATCGCGGTCGAGGTTGAGCGAGGGGAGCCGGGATCCGTATGCGTGCGAAGCTCCTTTGTGCGCCTGCGAATCGGCGTTCGAGCCAAGCTCCTTCTCTCGGGGTTGGCGGATGCGCTACGCGATCGGGACGTCGATATCGAGTTCGAAGATGACGAAACGACCCTTCTCTGGCGTAAGCTGGTCTTTTTGGCGCCGTTTGCCCTAACCACAAGCGCCAGCGGGTTACCCGCCGGCATGTTGCGATCGGATCCCGTTTGGCGAAATCGCTTTGAAACTGCCGCGGCTGAGGTCGTGGCCGTCGCTAATGCTGAGGGCGCCGGGCTGACGAGCGAACCTGCTGTTCGCACGTTGGAAACGTTGGGAGATCAGATGCGGAGCTCGATGGCGAAGGACCTCGCGGCCAGGCGCGAGCCCGAACTGGATGCGATCGGTATTGCAGTCGTTCGAGCTGCGGTGAGGCATAACATTGACGTCCCAATGCTGCGGCATCTAGTTGCTTCCGTGAGCGGGAAGATTAAAACGCCGATTCACTCGACGAAAGCCCCAAGACCGTTGGGTCCCTACAACCAAGCGATAGAGATCGGGGGGCTCGTCTTCTTTAGCGGTCAACTTCCCGTGGATTTTGTAACGGGCGAAGTCGTCGGTGACGACATCGGAGCTCAAGTGAGAAAGGCTCTCAGCAACTTGGGCGCCGTCGTCGAAGCGGCAGATATGACCTTTGACGACATCCTCAAAACGACGGTCTTTCTGACTGAAATGGAAGAATATTTTGAAGAGTTCAACACCGCTTACTCGACGTTTTTTCCAAGTAAACCGCCCGCGCGAACTACTGTGGCAGTCAAAGCGCTGCCTCGTGGATCAATGGTCGAGATCGACGCTGTGGGCGTTCGAAATACAGCGCCGCGATCATGCTGAGGAAATGATATGGAGCTAAAACCCTTTTTACTCGAACAATGGCTCGCAAACTTCGAGCAGGAAATAAAGTATAACCTTGGCGCCAGTACGGGCCCGCACTGGACCGTCGACGAACTCCTTGGTCTCGCCGGTGAGGACGCTCGTCGGCGAATGTCCGCGTTGGCCCTTACCTATGGTCCGCCAGCCGGTAATGCGAGTCTGCGAACGGCAATTGCCGACTTCCAAGGCGTGAGTCCGGAGTGCGTACAGGCCGTCACCGGCGCAGCGGAGGCACTACTCATTCTGTTCTGGCTCGCCGCCGAGCCTGGGGCAAATGTTATCGTGCCCGCGCCGGGCTATCCCGCCTTCTCGGCGCTGCCTCTGTCGCTCGGTTTAGAAACGCGGTACTACCGATTTTTAAAAGAGCGCGGCTTTGAGGTGGAGGTCGAGGAGATTAAAGCACTTGCCGACGGAAAGACTAAACTCATTCTCGTCAGCAACCCACATAGTCCGACCGGTGCAATTCTGACCGACGCTCAGATGGACCATCTTCACACATTTACTTCAGATCGCGGAATCCAACTCGTCAGCGATGAGGTCTACCATCCGATCCACCATAGCAAGAAAGTCCAATCGGCGGCGAGGCTACCAAGGGCGACGGTTATTAATGACTTTTCCAAAGCATTCTCGCTACCGGGCTTGCGAATGGGCTGGATAATCGAGCACGATGCTCAGCGACGCGAGCGTTACTGGAACGCGAGAGCGTTTTCTACTGTTTGCAGCAGCTCACTGGGAGAGTTTCTCGCTGAGATCGCTGCGAACAACCGAATAGCGATCATCGGCAGAGCTCAAGAAGTCACCAGTCGAAACCTTCGCGCGCTTACGGAATTTATGCATGAAAACGAATCCGTATTTGGATGGATTCCTCCTCGAGGAGGAATGGTCGGCTTCCCTTGGATGAAGGATGGTCAGAACGCGAGGGCCTTTTGTCTCGCAGCCGCGGGCGAAGGGGTGTTGTTGACGCCGGGAGATGTTTACGATCAACCCGAGCACTTTAGAATCGGCATGGGCGTAAGCGGAGATGCGTTTCTCGAGGCAATCAAGCACTTAGAGCGTTTAGTGGGCCATTGGAGATCCGCAAGAGAGAATCGCAGTCGCCACGCCGTCGTTTAGCCAAACGCGAGTCGACGCCGAGAAGAGAAAACAGTATGAATGACAGTCCCGCAGAGTCACAGTTCAATGGGGTAATCACTGAGATCCGCATGTATCGAATCAAAGCGGGTCGCGGCGAGGAGTTTCTACGATGCTTTGATACCAGCGTAGCGCCGCTACTGCGCTCGAAGGGAATAGCGGTTGTCGGTCCATTTTGCGACATTGAGAACGGCGATACGATAGTTTGGCTTCGTACGTTTCCTTCGCTCGAGGATCGCGAGCGTATGTTGGACGACTTTTATGCGAGCGATGAATGGAGAAGCGGTCTAAAAGAAATCACGGGAGATCTGATCGAAGACCAAAGCCACGCCATCGTGCTTCTACCCGCGAGGGTGTTGAGTGACCGCCGAGACATCGAATAAGCTTGAGTTCTGGTTCGAGTTTGCGAGCACCTATTCGTACATAGCGGCTATGCGTATCGAGGATCTATGCAGGCAGCGTGGCGTGGATCTCATGTGGAAACCCTTCGCCTTGGGTCCAATATTTAAGATGCAAGGCTGGGAAGACTCGCCATTCAATCTGAACCCGCGCCGAGGATCCTATATGTGGCGCGATATGGAGCGCCTTACGGCAAAGGACAACCTGGCTTGGCGCAAGCCTTCGGTTTTCCCTAGGAACTCCACGCTGGCTACACGCTTTGCCTGTGCTGCTGAAACACAGACGTGGTGCGGAGATTTCATCCGAAGGGTGTTTGTTGCGAATTTTGGCGAGGACGCCGACATCGGCGATTCGTCGATCCTGCAGGCCTTGCTTAACGAAGTCGGAGCGCCGAAAGGCTTTTCCGAGTACGCTACCTCTCAAGGATGCCACGGGCTGCTTAGACGTAATACCGAAGCCGCAATTGATTTGGGCATATTCGGAGCGCCCAACTGCGTTGTCGGCGGAGAGCTGTTTTGGGGCGAGGAGACATTGAACGACGCGCTAGACTGGGCCGTCAGCCACCGCACTTAACCTTCCACGGCTTTTGACGACGAGGAGCTTGGGGCATGGGAATCGACCTATCGACTGCAAATCTTGCCGATGCGTGCTTGCGGGTGGGCGCCCGTCCGCGCTGCATCGCGCTGCGCTCGCTGATCGAAGGCACGCGCATCGCGGGCCGGGCCGTTACGGTGCGTCACGTGGGCAGCGTTGACGTCTTTCTCGAAGCGATCGGTCGGGCGCCCCGCGGTGCGATCCTCGTGATCGATAACGGCGGACGGCTTGACGAGGCGTGCATCGGAGATCTCGTGGTCGTCGAGGCACAGGCCGCCGGACTGAGTGGTATCGTCGTTTGGGGGCTGCATCGCGATTCGCGCGAACTGCGTGAGCTGCGAATGCCGGTCTTCAGTCTCGGTGCCATCGCCAACGGTCCGCTGCGCCTTGATCCGCGCGTGGAGCCGACGTTCGGCGAAGCGCAGATAACTGATTTTCTCGTCACCGACGGCGACGCCGTCGTCGCTGACGACGACGGCGCGCTGTTCTTTCCCCTCGAACGCTACGACGAAATTGTCGCCGCCGCGATCGGCGTTCGGGACGTCGAAAACGAACAAGCGCTGCGCGTCAAAGCTGGCGCGTCACTGCGGGATCAATTCGAGTTCGCAGCCTATCTCGAGCGCCGCCGGTCGGATCCGGATCGCACCTTCCGAGACCACTTACGCGATCTCAAAGCCGAGATCGAGGTGTGATCGAAAAGTCTCCGCTCAAAAAAGGCGGAGTGTTTGAAGAATGGCCGTGAAGCGGGGCACCCCAATGGACTTCTCACGGACTGGTGACGCCAGCCCGGGACTATATTATACCGGGCTGTCGACGGGCAGCGTCTTGCCTTTGTATGAGTACAAGAACAACAAACAGGTGTCGATCGATGGGGGCCCGCTCACGCTTCGCGGCATGGCGTATCTAGGCGAATCGACGCGGCATCTCCACGGCGCCTGCCAGCGGAGAAGACGGCAGTCCCGTTCTAACACCTGTCTAACGGATTCCGCGAAACTCGTCGGGATTCGAAGGGACTAGCCGGGACTCAAAAACGCGAAAACCTGTACAGGAAAGGACTATCGGGTATTCGACGGGAGCGGCCGGGACCCCGATTCGCGGGTTCGATTCCCGTTGGCGCTATAAAAACTCATATCCTATAGGCATTTCTCACGCGACTTCGTCTAACGGCTTCTTGCTGAAGCATCCGAGCCTACACCCCGGGGGGCCACGGTCGCGCGTTGATGTCGGCTGCGGATTATGCCGAGAACCCTTTGGCTGAATTGCGACGCTCCAATATTGGGCAGGAGCGCCGGAACCTCGATTCGCGGGCGCGATTCCCCGCCATGGCTATGGCTTCACTAGGCTCGCTTATTCGTTGCCATTTCGTGGCGAACAGCGGTGAGCGCACGTAGTGCATACTTCGTCGATTGATGATCGGTCCCAGACTCTTCGCACTGATCGCTAGGACACGAAAGAGCAACGGCTCGTGCAGTGGCGGGGACGTTAGGAGAACCTTCTACACGCTCTCGCGATTTGCTTCCGCTGCGTGGGGCGCGGACATTGTCAATGGTACGCACCGGTTTATCCCGCAGATATGGGCCGGGTCGGCTTCGCGAGAAGGTGAAAGTCTGCAAGCCGTTCAGTGGGAATCCCGAACCCAGCGGGATTCGCTCATTCCGGAGCCAGCGAGCCTCCTGCGAGAAGCGGCTTAAGAAACGCACCGTTGTTGACGCCCACTTCCGCCGCGATGAGGTCGTTGAGCAGCCGGTTCATCCGCAGAATCGTCTCCCGGTTTTTCTCCGGCTCTAGCGCCAAATTGTGCACTTCATGCGGATCGTTATGCAGATCGAAGAGCTGCACGTCGTTGTCTCTGAGGATTTCCTCAAGCGTGATTGGAGTATTAAAGGCGGTCGGTGCGTAGTAGCGGCCGAATTTGTACCGTCCGTCGAATGCGAACGAAACGAGTCCGCGCTTTGTCAATTTCGCCTGTGATATGGAGGGCTGCGGCGTGGTATTCAGCATTTGCGAGGCCATCACGGCCTGGAGATACTGGGCATCGACCGTACCAAGCCCCATGTAATTGTAGAGTACGCCCTGGCGCACCTCGTCAACCTTGGCTGCGCCCGGATTCGTCAGTAGTTTTGAGAAGTCGCGTCCGGCGAGCCCTTTGACGACCGCTGCCTGCTTCTCTTCCGGCACCCCGGTGAGTCCGACGAATGTCGGCAGCAAATCTAGGTGGCTCGTAAGTGCCCTGCACGTCGCGCCGGTCGCGCCAAGGGGATGCGCGATAAACATCGGCACGTGAGCGTTTTGCTCATAGATGAACGGCCCTTTCCCTTTGAGGCCGCCGTGTGAGCCGCCCATTTCGCCGTGATCGGCCGTAAAGATCACGACCGTGTCGCGCCACAAATCCATTTCATCGAAAACGTCGACGAGTTGCTTGACGTTGCGTTCGTTGTCCTGAATTGTGTTCAAATAATAGTTGTAGAAGATCGTCCACATGTCGGTACGATTGGTCGGGATCGTGCCGGACCATCCGTCCCAGCCCTTCTTGTATTCCGAGAGCGCTTCGGGCATTCCGTGTGCACTCAATGACTCCGCAAGGCTGGGCGCCAACGTCAGCGGCCATTTCTTTTCGTAGATGGAATTTGGTGGCGGCGGCGGCGTCGCCGATGGCGCCACGGGTTTCTGAACCTCTGGCTCGCCAGGAACGTTGGCGTCGCCATACATGATGTCGTGCGGGTTGACGAAGGCCGCAACCATGAAAAATGGCTGACCGTGGTTACGCGATTGCAACGCCGCGTTGCGCAGCCAGCGGACGCTTTCGCCTGCGATGAATGAATCGTTCTCAAAACCGCTCAAGGGAGCGCTACCGATATCGCCGCCGGCGCTGAAAACGTCGAAACCATAGGGTTGAGCAACCGTGCTATAGTTTATGTTTGGTTCGGGGTTCAGAATGCTCTTGTCCATCTCGAACTTGCCAAAGTAGGCGGTCTTGTATCCGAGCCCTTTTAGGACCGAACCCATGTTGGGAATGCTCGGATTAAGCGTTGGGACGAAGTCGAACTGCATCTGATCGATGACGTGGTGATATTGCGGAGGTCGACCCGTCAGGAAGGTCGCACGCGACGGCGAGCACTGTGCCGAGGCGATGTAATGGTTGACAAAGGCAACGCCGTTGCGCGCGATTCTGCCGGTACCCGGTAGCGTATATTCGGGTCCGCCAAGAAGTTGATGGGTCTGCTGATCGACGATAATGAAGACGATGTTATAGGGCGGCTTTTTGGGCGGCCCCTTTCGCACGACCTGATGTTCGGCTGGTTGCGCGGACGGCGATGCCTCTGCGACACTAGGTAATCCGAGGGCGGTGGCGGCCAGAGTGGATGCTCCGACCAGAACGTCACGACGCGTAACAACAGTAGCCTTGGACTCGACTTCTTTCATTGCGAAGGTCCTTTTCGTACGGCGCAGCTGACAGCGTTTCGATTGGTCGGTTCTTTCCTTCGGCAGAGCAAGAAATCACTTCCTTCTCTCCATCGGGCAAGTCGAAGACGCTGGAAATGCCGGCCTTTGGAAAACATGTATTGCGCAGATGGCCCTCAGAAAGGCATCCTATAAACTGCTAAGAGCGGCGGCGAAGACCGGCTCGTTAGTACGCCATTACACACCCCTGCGCTTCTTCTGCATTTGTAGAGAGAGCCATTGAAAGGCGCGACACTTTCCGGCACTCCGAAGCCCCGCTCAAACGCGGCCAGATTACGTGAATGGCACGCTATGGGCTCCACGCGCAGCAGAGGCGCTGTTCGCGAAGCTTCGTTTGCGACAGCGACTTTCGTCTGATCCCGACGCTCGCATGATGCCGATATTCGCAAGGCAGGTCGCGTCGCGCGCAGCCCCAAACACTCGTTTGGGGCGCCCGCTGAGAAGCCTAAAGCGCGCCTATAACTTCTTGTTCAAGCAAGAACAAGGCGGAGATCCTTATGGTGCTGTGCCGGCGCTGATCCATTGGCGGTAGGAAAGACTCGAGCTCCGATATCGTACGGCTCGGGCTGGGAGCGCAGCGGCGAGCGGCGAAACGGCGTGTAATGCTCCCAACTGGGACGGTGACCTTTCTTTTCTCCGATATCGAAGGTTCCACGCAGCGCTGGGAGTCACACCGCGAGGCGATGGATGTCGCGCTAAAGCGCCACGACGCGCATCTGCGCGCCGCGATAGAAGGGCACGGCGGTCATGTCTTCAAGACCGTCGGCGACGCCTTTTGCGGCGTCTTTGCACGCGCATCCGATGGGATTGCTGCTTGTGTCGACGCGCAGCGCTCGCTCGGCGCCGAAGATTTCTCGGCAGTTGAAGGCTTGCGGGTGCGCTGTGCGCTGCATACGGGCGAAGCGGTCGAGCGAAACGGTGATTACTTTGGGCCGGCCGTTAACCGCGTCGCGAGGCTCATGTCCATCGGCTACGGGGGCCAAATACTGGTGTCGGGCGTTACGAGAGATATCGCGCATAGCGCATTGCCCGCCGGTACGGTGCTTGTCGATCTCGGCTCGCACCGGCTCAAGGACCTTACCGAGGCCGAGCACGTATGGCAGCTCAACGTCGCCGGTTTGCAGGCCGAGTTTGCACCCCTGCGTTCGCTCGATGCGTTGCTCAATAACCTTCCGATTTCGCTAACCACATTCGTCGGCCGCAAGCGCGACGTCGCGGCGGTCGAAGAACTGCTCGGGCGCCACCGTCTGCTCACGCTCGTCGGCTCCGGCGGCCTCGGCAAGACGCGCCTTGCCTTGCAAGTCGCTGCGGAGCTGCTCGATCGATTTCCCGACGGTGTCTGGTTTGCCGACCTAGCGCCGATCACCGATCCAGAGTTGGTCTCCAGCGTCGTCGCTCAGTCGGTGGGTATGAGCCAGGAAAGCCGCCGCCTCGACGAGGCGATTCCGCAGTGGCTCAAACGTAAGAAGCTTTTGCTGATTCTCGACAATTGCGAGCACGTCTTGGAGACCGCGGCGACGCTCGCATCCTCGATCGTTCGTGCTGCCTCGAGCGTCTCGATATTGGCCACGTCACGCCAGGCACTGGATATCGCGGGCGAGGTCGTGCATCGGCTTCCGGCACTTTCGGTGCCTGCCGAAACCGCCGGTTTGAAGACTGACGAAGCGTTCCGATACGGTGCGGTCGCACTCTTTGCCGATCGAGCCTATCGCGCCGACACGCGCTTTGCGGTCACCGATGACAACGCGCCCGTCATCGCCGATATCTGCCGCCGCCTCGACGGCATCCCGCTTGCGATCGAGCTCGCCGCCGCGCGCGTGAAAGCGCTCTCTATTCCGCAGCTCGCGAAACGGCTCGACGAACGCTTTAGAATTCTCACCGGAGGCAGTCGCGACGCTCTGCCGCGTCAGAGGACCCTGAGCGCGCTTATCGATTGGAGCTACGATTTGCTCGCGGCGCCGGAGCAACTGTTGTTCGCGCGCTTGGGCATCTTCGCAGGCGGCTTCGGCCTGGATGCCGCAGCGAGCGTCTGCGCCGGCACGGAGCTCGACGAGCTCGACATCTTGGATTTGCTCGCGTCGCTGACCGACAAGTCGCTGGTCGTCTCTGACACCAGCGGCGATCAGGACCGGTACCGCCTGCTCGAGTCGACCGCCGCCTACGCGCTCGAAAAGCTGCGCGCGTTAGACGAGCAGGACGGTCGCAGTCGCCGCCACGCCGAGTATTTCCGCGACCAGGCTGCAGCAGCCGAGGAACGCCGCGGCATAGGATCGGCGTTTGCGTGGCTCGCCGGGGTGGAGCTGGAGCTCGACAACTACCGGGCGGCACTTGAGTGGACGCTCACGCAAAACAGCGATGCCGTAATGGGCGGAGCAATAACCGGCGCATTGCTCGGGTTTTGGGCCGACGGCGGTCTGACGGCCGAAGGGCGTTATTGGATCGGGCTTGCACTCGAACGCCTGAGCGAAGCCGAACAGCCGCGAATCGTGGCACGCCTGCACTTCGCACTCGGGGTTCTTTCATCCGGAAAGCGGAGATACGATGAAGCGCAGCGTGCGCTGAAGCTGTACGAATCCTTGGGCGATGCCGGCCGGGCGGCTCGAGCGCAGCGGACCCTTGCGTTCGCTCTCTATCAGATGGGTGAGCGACTCGACGAGGCAACGATGGCGATCGTGCAGGCGCTTGCGACGTCGCGTGAGTGCGGGGACAAGTCGAACGTGGCAGATTGTCTCAACGTGTACGCGTCGCTCGAGTTTAGTCGCGGCGACCTATCCAGGGCTGAAGAGCTCTACTTTCAGGCGCTCGCAGCGTACAGGGCACTTGAGGATGAGGCGGGTACGGCGATCGCGCTGGGCAACATTGCCGAGCTGGAATTCGCGGAAGGTCGGGCGGAGCGGGCGTTGGGTTACGTAACCGAAGCGCTCGAGCTCGCATCTCACGGGAAGAACGCGGAAAGCATCGCAACGTACCACGCCAACAGCGCCGCATATCGCATCGCGCTCGGAGACCTCGGCGGAGCACGTAAAGAAGCTCGGGAGGGATTGCGCCTTGCGCGACAGGCAGAGATCCAAATGGCGGTCGTTATTTTGCTCGAGCATCTGGCCGTACTTTCGGCACTTAATGGCGACAGGCGATCCGCGGCGCGGCTGGTCGGGTACGTGAACGTGCAATGCAGCGAGCTTGGACTGGAACGTGCATCCACGGAGCAACAGGGCCACGACAAGCTCGTCGAGGCTATGCGCGAAACACTGAGCGAACACGAGATTGCAAAACTCGAGGCAGAAGGCGCTACGTGGACCGAAGATCAGGCGGTCGAAGAGGCGCTGAAAGTCTAGGCAATGCCGCACGAGCGCGGTTTGCGGCGGCGAGGGGCCGCCGAATCGGCGCCGCGGTCATGGCTGAGCAAGCCGTATTTCTTTTCCCTCCCGACACGCGCGTGCGCGCGAGGCGAAATCGGTGTGTTACAAGCGGCCCGCAGTTGGCCCACATGCGGTGACCAACGGCTAGCGGCCCGAGGCAACATCTAAGGCCGATTCAGCCGCAAAATGTCACCTTCAGTCGGGTCGGTTACCTCGGGTTTATCCTATCGAACTACGGCGACGTCGTATCATCCACGCGTTCTTCCGAGCACTTGAGGCACGTCACGGCATCGTGAGCGCCAAGCCATACGACTCCGGTTTTGAGGTGACGCTACAATACTCTGTCGCAGCGGACGGGTGTTTTACGGATGCGTGTCATTTGGCGAGCTGACCATCACAAGGACTTCGTCGACAAGGATGGCGCGCTCTTGGAGACCTAAAGCGCGGGCCGGGTTTGGAATATCGGCCAGCCAATTTCGGTTCGCCACAACGACTCGTCTCGGGTATCGGCGGGGCCGACGAGGTAATACTCGCGAATCGGCCCGTCGACCGCAAGCGCGTGCTGCGTCACATAAGCGGCGAGGGCACCGTAAGTTCGGTCGACTTCGGTGTTGGAACCGCGGTGGACGATCGTTGCCAGCTCTGCCGGCGGGATCACGGTGGTGCTGACTCGTCCAACCGGCTGTGGCAGCGGATCGCACGGAAGAAAGATCGTGACCCGTCCCCGGTCCTCGGTGAAGAGCTCCGTGTCGAAGATGCCCCCGAGGGGCCCGGCCGGCGAGATGTCCTGGGCGGTCAGCGTGGCAGCCACTTCGCCCATGGCTCCCCGATACCAGGCGACAACGTCGGATTTTTCAACAATGTCCGTGATGACGGCGGCCGGCGTGGCTGCGACATGCCGGTGATCGATCGGCACGCTTCTGTCCTGGCGGCGATCCAGCAGCCCCCGCACGGATGCGACTGTCTCTTGGGTCCGAGCCAGGACGGACTCGAGGCGAGCAAGATGATTAGCGATCACCCGGTTGCGGGTGTCGACGTCGGGAGCCTTAAGGACTATGTCGATGTCCTCAAGCGGCATCTCCAAGTCGCGGAAGCGGCGGATAATCTGCGCCTTGACGATCTGCTCTGCGGCGTAGCGCCGGTACCCGCTGTTCAGGTCCACGTCAGCCGGCTTCAATAGCCCAATCTCGTGGTAGTGACGAAGCATCTTCGCACTCAGGTGCGTGGCCCGGGAGAAGTCGCCGATGGAGAGGGTCGAGTTCATAAATAAATATCGTGCCTGGAAGTCGCTGATTGGTAGGGTGCTTTCACACAATTTGGGCCTCCCCCTGTGGGAGAGTCAAACGGCAAATCCTCTCTTGACCCTCCCTCTGCGGGAGGGGAGATGCTAGCCGTACCGGCGCGCGAGAAAAAAAGCTTGCCCACGTCGGCTGAACGTGACAGAGGAGGATTAAAATGAAGCTACTTGGATTGGATCACGTCGGAATCGTCGTGCGCGATATCGACGAAACCGTCGCTCGGGCGGGCGCCACCGTTGACGGCAGAGCCGTTGGCGAGCGTTTTGTCTCCGACGACATCGACTTGCAAGTTCTCATGGCCGGCAAATCGACCTTGGAGTTGATCGAGGTCCGCAATGCGGGTTTCGGCATGCCGAGGCTCAAGGATGGCGAGACTGCGGTCATCGGCCATTTTGCGATTGAGGTCGACGACCTCGACGACGCCAAGGCCGAACTGACACGCCGAGGCGTCGCCTTGGAGGGCGAGACCGACACCGATGCGGTCCGCTTCATCTTCACGGTGCCACAGACGACGTTCGGCGTGACGGTGCAGCTCATGGATTACAAGGGCCGCCGACAGGGCGTGTGAGCGGCGAGGGGTCTAACGCCGGCGTTGCGGCGGCGCGGACGGCGACTCACGGACAGGCGATCCTGCGCGGCCGTTAGGCCGGCGAGTCTGATAGGACAAGCCTGACCGCTTCGACCCAGCTCCATATACGAATTGAAAAAAGAACTTCATGCCAGACACGAACGAGCTACTTCAACAAGAACAGGAGGGTCCGGTGACGGATCTAGCAGACAACAAGCGGATCGTGGTCGATTACTACACGACGGGGTTCGCGGGAAATCCCGAGAAGGCGGCCGCCGACTACCTCACCCCAGGGTACATACAGCACAATCCGACAGTCGCAGACGGCCCCGACGAGTTCATCCGGGGCGTGCACCTGCTACGGGACCGGTACCCGAACATGAGGCTAGACATCAAGCGAGTCATCGCGGAGGGCGATCTCGTCGCAACCCATTCGCATGTCGATTTCGAACCCGGCCATCCAGAAAACCCGGGAGGAGCGTTTATGGACTTCTTCCGCCTCAAGGATGGCAAGATCGTCGAGCACTGGGATGTCATCCAGGAGGTACCTGAGAGATCTGCCAACAGCAACGGCATGTTCTGAGGCACGACCTCGATCGCGCACCTCAAAGAGAACCTAGCGTTCGGACGTCGCACGTGGTTCAACGGTGATGCATATGTCCATGCTCGCAAAGACTGCAGAGATGGCAAGAGCATCAAATTCTCGCTCGTTACGTGGCCGTCATTTCTTCGAGTTGATATAGCAACGCCTCCCACTGGATGACACACTCCCGACTGCGCATTTTTAGTCCAGCGAGTTCTTCGCTCAACACCGTGGATCCGGCCGCGTCGGTATAGATCTCGGGCGACTCGAAGAGAAGCTCGATCGCGTTGACGCGCGCATCGAGGCCTTCGATTTCTCGCTCGATTCGCTCGATCTGCCCCTTTAGCTGCGAGCGTACGCGCAACGGCGTTTGACGCGACGCCTTGGCACGCACGGGTGACTCTTCGACCGACCGGTCAATCGCCGCTTTGTCGCGCTCGCGCTGGGCCGCCTCGTACACGTCGTAACCGCCGTCGACGAGTCCCCACGCGCCCCGTTCAAGCCACAATACCCGATCGCACAGGCGCGACAGAAGATAGCGATCGTGCGAGACGACGACGATCGTTCCCCCGTACTCGCATAAGACGCTTTCGAGTGCTTCGCGGCTATCGATATCGAGGTCGTTGGTCGGCTCGTCGAGCAGCAAGACGTCGGCCGCACGCGCCATCAGTCGTGCCAGCATGATGCGGCGCCGCTCACCACCGGAAAAATCGCGCACGGCTTTGTCGGCGGCATCGCCGCTAATACGCATGCGGCCGAGCAATCCACGCGCCTCCTGCGGCGTCAGCACAGCGCCGCCCAGCACGGCTGCGAGCGCGCTCTCCTGGACTTCGAGTTGATCGTGTGAATTCTGGGCGAAGTACGCGACTTGCGCCGCGGGGTTGAAGATAACCGATCCGGAATCCGGTTGCGATGCGCCGGTGAGTATCTTCAGAAGCGTCGACTTTCCGGAGCCGTTTGGACCGACGATGCCGAGGCGCTCTCCGCGCTCGACGTCGATCGCTAGTCGGCTGAAGAGCCGTTGATCGTACGCTTTGCTCAAGTCCCGGACTTCGAAGGCGTACCCGCTGCCAGCGCGCCGCGACGGGCGCAGGCGGACAGAGATCTGGCGTTCGGGAGCCGCCGGAGACGGCGTTTGGGCTGTCGCTTCGATGCGCGCCAGCTGCTTCTCGCGACTGCGCACTTGGCTGTAGTCCGAGGAGGTGTGCGTCGCTCGCAGGCCGGCTATTGTTCTTCGCCGCTTGTCGC
The DNA here is from genome assembly GCA_035544215.1 of Candidatus Binatia bacterium. Lineage (GTDB taxonomy): Bacteria > Vulcanimicrobiota > Vulcanimicrobiia > Vulcanimicrobiales > Vulcanimicrobiaceae > Cybelea. The sequence continues at coordinate 1,659,089 of DATKHY010000007.1, forward strand.
GTTCGACAACGAAGGTTTCGTACTCGCGCCGCTCCGCCTCGAGCCGCACGTCTTTCGCGGCGACGTACGCGGTGTATGCGGGCCGTTCGGGTGCGTAGGCGTGGAAGCGCCCCCGCTCGATCTCCCAGACGCGCGTAGCTATCCGGTCGAGAAAGTAGCGGTCGTGCGAAACGACGATATAACCGCGGGGATCGTTGGACACGAACGATTCGAACCAGCGGATCGTCGCGACGTCGAGATGGTTAGTCGGTTCGTCGAGAATCAGGTAGTCGGGTTCGTCGATCAGCACGTGCGTTAACGCTACTTTCGCCCGCTGGCCGCCTGAAAACGAGCGTAGCGGGCGATCGTATTCCGTTGGCGCGAAGCCGAACGCGGAGAGCATGGTGCGCAGCGCTTTGTTGCGCACGCCCGACTCTTCGTCCGTCGCTCTAGCCAGCGCAGCGTCGACGAGGTCCTGCAGCGTCGACTCGGTCTCGTCGGCAACGCCCTGAGCGAGATACCCGAGCTTCAAGCCTTTCGCCCGTACGACGGTACCGCCAAATGGCTGGTCGACGCCAGCGAGAAGACGCAAGAGCGACGACTTCCCCGCGCCGTTTGGGCCTACGAGGCCGATGCGTTCGCCGTGGTTGAAAGCTCCACTAAGACTCGAGAATACTTCGCGCGCCCCATAGTGACATTCGAGATCGGAAAACCGCAACAATTCCACGGAGAGCCGTACATTTGCGCGCGCCCAGCCCGCAGGCCTTCGCGCCCGAAGCTCAAAGCGACGGACGGTCAGGTTCGCTCGTACGCCCGAGAGAGGTGGATTCGAGCGGTTAGCAACCGCCACCGGCAAGCCATCAAAGAGCTGCGCCGTATGCTTTCACCCTAAGCAGCGGCAAGGTCCCGGTCTCATCTAACGGCCGTCTAACGGATTCCGCAAAACTCGTCGGGATCGAAGGGACTAAGAGGTTCATTTCGCTGCCCGGCTGCGCCGCTGGCGAGCCGCGGCGAGGGCTTCGCTCGCCGTCCACAACGCGCCGCCAAGCAGCACGATGTCTTTGATGATGAACGCTCCCATTGGATTCGTGAAAATGCCCGGCGTCGTGAACAAGAACGAGAGTGTCGTCACGAACATGATCGCGCAGAACGTGCTTCCGATCGCTGAGACCAACGGTAGGAAGGGGCGTGATGCGATGGCAATCGCCGCAGCGATCTCGAAAACACCGAAGAAGATCGACGTTCCCTGCAGCCCAAGTACGCCGTAAAGCCAGCTGAACAAAGGGCTGTGTGAGATCAAGGGTTGAATGCCTTGGGCTTCTGCGGCAGTCCACTTCACGGCGCCAAAGAGCAGCAACAGTACGACGATGCCGTACCGGGTGATGCCCACGCCAAGGGCGAACGCGATACGTTCGTAGGCAGTAGGTTCGATTGTTGTCACGGAATCCAGGCGGTCCAGCGTTATCTGCATTGATGTTCTCCTCGTAAATGAGTTTGCTGCTCGTTTCGTCTCGGATAGGACCGATTTGTTACACGCATGACGAGGTTGGAAGAAAAATCTCTGCTCGCGCGGCTGCGCAAGGGCGAAGAATCAGCATTCACCGAGCTCGTAGATAGCCTTCATACAAAGCTGGTTCGGTTTGCGCGTGGGTTCGTTCACGATGACGCGACCGCTGAGGACGTCGTCCAGGAGGCGTGGCTCGGGGCACTCAGCGGGCTAGGTACGTTCGAAGGTCGCAGTTCCTTGAGTAGTTGGATCTTCACCATCACGGCCAACAAGGCGAAAACGCGGGCGGCGCGAGATGCACGAAGCATGCCGTTCTCGGCGCTGGCGGCGGCAGAGGCCTCGGGTTCCGAATATGCAGTCAGCCCAGACCGCTTTCTCGATGCTTCGGCCGAGTGGCCGGGGCACTGGGCACGACCGCCTGCTTCGTGGGGGGACCGGCCGGAAGAGCGCCTGCTCCAGACGGAACTATCGGCGCAACTCTTCCGGACTGTCGACCGCCTGCCACCGGCTCAGCGAGCGGTGCTGCTTCTGCGCGACATCGCGGGCCACGATGCGAGCGCCGTCTGTAACATTTTGGACTTGAGCGAGACAAACGTTCGGGTGCTCTTGCACCGGGCACGGTCAAAAGTGCGCGGTGCGCTGGAGGCCTATCTAACATGATGATGGACTGCAACGAACTCGTCGAGCTCATTACCGATTATCTGGAAGGCACCCTCGCGGCATCAGACCGCGCTCGCTTCGATGAGCACCTGACGATCTGCGACGGCTGCACCGAGTATCTCGACCAGATGCGTGCAACGCTTAAGATGCTCGGAAAGATCCCTAGTGAATCAATCAGCCAAACGGCCCGCGAGCGACTGCAGCATGCTTTTCATAACTGGAAGGAAACGCAATGATAAAGCAAACTTCGCAAACGCGGACTGCCGACGAGGTGGAGATTCATGGACTCATCGATCGTTGGAGCGCCGCCGTACGCGCCCACGACTATAGCGCCATTCGCGCCAATCATGATGCCGATATGCTAATGTTCGACGTTCCGCCGCCTTTTCAATCTCGAGGGATCGACGCATACATGGCGACTTGGGATTTGTTCTTCAAGTGCGCCGATCGTCCGGCGACGTTCAACTTCACAGACGTCAACGTCACCGCCGGCGACGACGTAGCCTTCGCAACCGCCGTAGGGCACTGTACTACCGTCAATGATGGACGGCGTGAAAGCCTTGAATTTCGTCTTACGATGGGACTTCGCAAGATCGATGGTCGCTGGACGATCGTACACGAGCACCACTCCGTTCCCTCAGAGTGAATGCTCTAAGGTGCACCCCGATCGACCGGCAGTCGTGTTGTACCGTGCCAGCCGACCGTTAATCAGCGGGTCACTGGTACGAGCCAGCACCGAGAGGCATTGAACGACGAAATCCCTCGCGAAAGCGGGGGATTTCGTTTGCCACTCCGACGAGCGGCTTTCGAGCGGCCAGATGGCGGGCAAAAATTGCCTCCAGCAGAGCTCAACCACAGACCGGCTCTAAGTGTCGTCCACGTCTACTAAAATGTCTACGAACGATTTGCATTCAAAACAAAGTAATTTTGGATACCGGCAATTCGCTTGCGCTTCGCAACGATGCCTTCGCCGCGCCTAGTATTTGTCGTGAAAGGGCGCCGGCATGACGGTATCGCAAGCCATACGCAGCGCGACGCGCAGCCACAGCGCAGCGACCATGTAGTAAGAGTCGCTAGTATGCGACGGAAGGCATCAAGCTTGCGGAAACGCGCGCGAAGACGCGTGGCCGATCACTGGGGAAGCGGGCCGCGTGAAATGCTTATGGCGACGCAGAGGCTCTAACCGCGAGCGATTAGAGCCTGATTCAAAAACGATGGGAGCGATGCGTTAACGGACGACGGGCCGTCCCCAATATGCGCGGCGATAAGCACGCCAATAGGGACGACGAGCCCAATACACCCGAGGCCCATAGACGGCCGGATAGGGCGCGTACCCGTAGCCTCCGCCAACGTAGCCGTAACCTCCGCCAACGTAGCCGTAGCCAACGCCGACGCCAAGGCCGTAGCCGTAGGGATAGCCGTAGCGATAGGGGTAGCCATAGCCGTAGCGGTAACCGTAGCGATAGGGGTAGCCGTAACCGGACCGATAGCCGTAGCCCCGGTATCCGGTTCCGTAGTAGCGGTTGCCCGGGACCACCCGCCCCGGCGCTGCCAGTCGCGCGGTTCCAACGGAGACGTGAGCCGCCGATGCCGGCGCCGCCGCGGCGAGTAACGACGCCGCGCCCAGAGCGCAGGCCAGTAAGATGTTATGGAATTTCGTCATCCTTCATTTCTAGCATCGGCGAGGCAAAAGCTCTCTTCAGTAATGATTAGAAGCTTCTTCGAAATGGATGAGAGGGCAGTCGAGCAGCAATCGACATGCGCCTGACGCTCGGTGCGAACACGGTTCCGAATGCATCGCGGCAACAGCCCGCGATCGATGCGGTTCGCAGACGCCTCGCTCCGCAAACGTGTGTGTAAAACGGACGTTACGTGGGCGGCGCGATGACGATCCAGGTCTTCCCGTTCAAGCTCTGGATCATGAGCACCAATCCGCCGGGGCCGTGTCCTACAAGAAATGCGTCCATCGTCTTCTCTTTGCCCGGCTGCGCCATCTCAGGAGCACCTTTGAGCTGCGCTTGATACCACGTTTTCACCTTTGCGAAATCGTCGGACGTTGAGTAGACTCTAGCCGACGGCGGAAGCGACTTCATGCCCAACCCGCCGGGATTGGCACCGGCCTCGGCTCCCGGATACATGGGGATCGACCCAGGCTTCCCAGCAGCTGGTGCCTCGGCAGCTGGTGCCGATGAAGCCGGCGCGGCTGAAGCGGCCGCGGTGTCCGACGACGTGGCGCTCTGGTCGCTAGAACTATTCCTGGAACTCGAACATGCACAGATGCTCAATGCAGCGAGAACTACAACGGCCGAATGAAATAACGTCGTCCGCATACTGCCTCCTTTTGGAATTGCCAACGGAAAGTCGTTCGGTATTTCCCCGAGAGCGCTCGTTTACCTAGTGAAGCAGCTCGCCTGGGGGGCTTTGCGCTCGACGCTGCCTGGCGCGCCAGGACACGGTGGGGCTTTACAGCAGAGTTTTGAACGTAGCCGTATCGTCGATATGCAACTTGCCTGCGATATGGTCGGCTTATTGGTCGAAAGTGCTAACGCGTGCGCGTTAGTGCGGGCCGCAAGCGCACCAGATTCAGCCAGAATAGCACGCCAACAGACAGATGTGCCGCGCACGAGCGGAGCATTGAGCTTCCATCCTGGACCTCCCGCAAATATCAGGATACCACGCGAGCCGTTGCTCTGTAGCGCGAGGCGATGATCAAGTTGAAACGTAAAACCTAGGCCGTCATACGCTTTACCGCCTTGGCGCCATTCGCTTTGTCGCCAAGCCAAGCGAGAGCTCGGTAGCCCGTTGTTTCCCTTTCGCCCGTAAGTGTATGTTGGAGGCATAGCCGTCCGATTAGCATTTCATTCCGTCGTCGATGCGTCCGAGGTGACTCCAATGTCAAAGCATCTCAATCGCCGTGGCTTTTTCGGTGCTGCAGCTGCAACCGTTGTCGTCGGTCCACTCGGTCTCTCGGGTTTTGTAGGGAGCCCAAGCGTCGTGACTGACGTTGCAGAACAGACGGTCGGCGACCCTACCGCCATTCGCCCCTTTAGAGTCAACTTTTCGGACGCGGATCTCGACGATCTGCGCAAGCGCATCAAGGCGACACGATGGCCCGACCGGGAAACGGTCAACGATAACTCGCAGGGCGTGCCGCTGGAGATGCTTCAATGGCTTGCGACCTATTGGGCGACCGATTACGACTGGCGCAAGTGTGAGGCGAGACTTAACGCGTTGCCGGAATACGTTACGGAAATCGATGGCCTCGACATTCAATTCATTCACGTTCGTTCGAAACATGAAAACGCGCTGCCGCTGATCGTTACCCACGGCTGGCCCGGATCGATCATCGAACAGCTCAAGATCATCGAGCCGCTGACCAATCCGACGGCACATGGAGGGAGCGCTTCGGACGCTTTCCACATCGTTGTTCCATCGATACCGGGCTACGGGTTTTCCGCGCGGCCGACCGTGACCGGATGGGGTACCGACCATACGGCACGCGCGTGGGCCGTGTTGATGAAACGCCTGGGCTATGCGAACTACGTTGCGCAGGGCGGCGACATCGGTTCGGTGGTTACGACATTGATGGCCAAACAGGCTCCGCCCGGATTATTGGGAATCAACACCAGCTTGCCGGCGACCGTTCCACCTGCCGTCGCAAAGTCGCTCGCCTGCGGCAACCCCGCTCCGCCCGGTCTTTCACCTGACGAGGCGCACGCGTACGCGCAGCTGCAGCTCCTGTACGGAAAGCAATTCGCCTACGCCGCGTTCATGCACACACGGCCGCAAACGCTGTACGGATTGGCCGATTCGCCCGTGGCGCTGGCGGCCTGGCTTCTGGACCACGGCGACGGCTGGGGACAGCCGGCGGCGGCCGTCGTCTCCGCCGTAGCTGGGCATACGGTCGACGGACATACCGCAGGTGCTCTGACACGCGACGACGTCCTCGACAACATCACCCTGTACTGGCTGACCAATACCGGGATCTCCGCGGCGCGCTCGTATTGGGAAAATAAGACCAGCCCATTCAACGCCGCCAACGTTGCCATCCCGACTGCCGCGATCGTCTTCCCGGGCGAGATCTACCTGGCGCCGCGCAGTTGGGCGGAGCGCGCATTTCACAAACTCGTCTATTACAACCGCGCTAGCGCAGGCGGCCACTTTGCGGCCTGGGAACAGCCACAAGTCTTTTCCGAAGAGGTGCGCGCGGGTTTCCGATCGCTTAGAACGAGCGCCTGAACGGTGCCCCGCGCCGGTCGAGCCGCTCACCGTCGAAGAGCCGCCGCCGAGGAACGTCATCGAGTGCGTCTTTACGCGCGACGCACGATCACAACGAAGCGCGAGGTAAGCGAGTTTCCGGTTTGACGCGCGTTTGTGTACTTTTAGTTGCCAGACGTCGATCTCCGGCGGTGGTACGTTAGATGTAGTCAAATGCGAAAATAGGAACAAATTCTCTCGATTTTGTGCCCGACAAAATTCCTTTCGACACTCCGTATGGCCCACCGATATCGCTAGACCGAGCCCAGGCAATTATTCGTGCAACGGTGGCAGAAGCGAAGAAGCGGAAGTGGAAGATGAATGTAGCGGTGGTCGATTCCGGCGGCAGCCTCGTCGCCTTTGCGCGAATGGACGGTGCGATGCTTGCCTCAATTCAGATTGCCGAACACAAGGCTCGGGCGGCCGCGACCTTCCGGCGCGAGACCAAGGTCTTCGAGGACGGTGTCCAGCTCATGCAGCTCAAGTATCTGCTCGCGTTCGATGGAATCATTGCCTCTCGGGGCGGCATCCCGCTTGTCGAACAGGGGGCGATTATCGGTGCAATCGGTGGTTCGGGAGGCACGGATTCGCAGGACGAGATCGTCAGCAAGGCGGGCGCGGCAGTAGTGAACCAAAGCGTTGAGGAGAATCAGCCATGACAACAGCAGCCCAGCTTACGAAGCGCCAGATTCGCGTGGCCCGGCGGTCGCCCGCATACTGGCGTGTCACGATCGACAACCCGCCGATCAACGTCATGGGCCCGCCTCCATTGCTCTGATCCGTGGCCGGGCGACCGGCAACGGCAGCGAGATCGCGCTGTCTTGCGACATGAGTTTCGCCAGCCGCGAAAGGCCATTCTCTCGCAATGGGAGGTGGGCGTAGGGATGGTCGCCGGCGGCCCCATGGCCCGGCTGCCCCGACTCATCGGCCGAAACCGGGCCCTCGAGGTGCTACTGAGCTCGGAAGATATCAGGGCGGATCAGGCCGAGGCCTACGGCTACGTTAATCGCGCCTTGCCCGACGCCGAGCTAGACGCCTTCGTAGAGACGCTCGCGACCCGAATCGCCGGATTCGACAAGTGGGCGATCTCCAACACTAAACGCCTGGTCAACACCAGCCTTTAAACGCCTGGTCAACACCAGCCTTTCGCCGGACGTCGAGCTCGGTGCCGGGTGGGATGCGTGCATCGCGTCGCTCGGGCGATCCGCCGCCCAGGATGGGATCAAAGCGCTGACGGCGCGCGGTTTCCACAAGCCCGGAGATGTCGAAAATCGGCTCGGATACTACCTAGGCAAAATCGCGCGCTAGGCCGGTGCCGACGCGATTCTCAAGCCACATCGGCAGAGTGTCACCCGGTCGCGAACTTCGTGCTTCGCGCGATTGCGCGGTTGGTTGCCTCGACGTAACTCAGTAACTTCCCAGTGCCCTTCAGCGCCCATCACTGTAGGAGGTCGCAACCGTCGCAACCTCGCTGAGGGTCGTACACAAAAGCAAAAGTCAAAGGAGTTTTTTTGATGGATCTAACCAAAGAATATCCTCGAAGCGTGCGCGACAAGTGGCAGGGTGTCGTTCAGCTCGCGCGGACGATCGACAAGGGGAGGGCGACGGCTCTCGGTAACGTCGGCGAGTATCACTACAATTGTCCGATGGATCAGGCCGTGTTCGGCTTTCTCAGCATCGACCACGAGCAACTTCTCGATTCAATTCGCAACGCCAAGAGCGATGCGGACATTGAAGCGTTCACGCGGCCATTCGTCGATGCCAAGTCGCGCGAAGAGATCGAGCGCTGGAATCGCGAGTGGTTATCGCATGAGCCGCAAGGCGACTCGGCGAAGGCCTTTCAGAGCCTCCGCGCACAGATCGCACCCGACCGAACCGATGTGACGACGTGGCCCGACCTTCTCGACCTCGACGAGAAGCGCCACGTTCCGCGTCGCGCCGCCAACGTGGCTTAGGTCGTCAAACACGTTAAAGGCGGCCGGCTACCAATTGCGAAGCGAAACGCGCGGCTTCATGAGCGCTCGCTCCCGTAACGGCCGTCTAACGGATTATGTAAAACTCGCCGGGATTCTAAGGACCACCCGAGAGACTAAAACGCGAAATCCCATACAGGGGAAGACTATCCGCTACTAGACGGGAACGGCCGGGACTTGCCATCCTGAACTTGTCGAAGGACGAGGGTTCGATTCCGGTCCCCCGTGTCAGCGGGCGCCGGCGCCGCTTGGCCGTCGCACGCCCCACGTGGTATCTTCGTACGCAGCGCCCACAAAGTTCTAGTAGTATCTAGGCAGGTTCTAGTTGTGAAGATGATTTTCTAACCGTCGGAGGTTGTTGCTATGTCACGGCAACTGTCATTCGCGAAAATTAGGAGCTCTTCCACGAAAGCCTCGAGCTCTGGGCGCTCCTGCGACGGTCACATGAGACCTAGGCCCGGCGTTCTAGGTTACAGCTCTTCACGGATAATATAGTACTGACATGCTTTTAGCAGCCCTTTGGGTGCTCGTTGCTCAGGTTGGCTCAGCTGCCTCACCGTCAGCGGCGCAATCACCCCCGGCCCTCAAAGAGATCGGTCACGTTCGGTCGTCGAAGTTGTGCACCACGCTCCGCCATAACCTCTTCCCCGCTGTTGAGGGCCTGCGTATCAATGACGCGCTAATAAGTCACGGCCAAGCGATTCTGGTAAGGACGGCCGAAGACGCTGCGGCATACGCAGCTAGCGCTTCGCAGACCGACACGAGCGGCGGAGATCCCTTCGCGCAGGTGGCGGGAGCAAATGCGGGTGGCGCTTCGGCAACCGGCGGTGGGAGCGCCGGCTCCGAGATGGACGGCTTTCAGCTGGGAATAGTCTCGCATAACCTGGCAAAGAATCTCGACAAAGTTCAAACGTTTCTCGACGATCCGCACAGCTTCCCTGACAGTCCAACGAGCGACGACGAACGCGCGCTCACGCTGGCAAAACTACGCCTTGAGGCCGTCGTAGCGCGGCAGCGTACATCGCTGAACATTCTCTCAGCCACCGCAGAGATGAATGCTGCCAACGATCTCAAAAGCCGCCGCGACGTAATTCCTTACGAACACTGCATGACTTGTTCGCAGACGCCACCGTTTACGCCCATCAGCGCGCCCAGCACGCTCGCCGCCGCAACGAACCAGACGCAGCAGACCGAAACCGGTGTTGCGCCGGCGGTTCTTCCAATCGTCGCAGCATGCCGGTAGCGTAACCGGTCGTCGGTGAATCGTTACCTCACGAGGGACATTGCCATTCTCGTCCTGCGCGACGGAAGGATGACCTAGCAAGGCCGAATCGGCCTAAACGACGAATATTTTCTCCCAATATGGAAACTCCGCCAGCGCCCGTTGCCGTTCTGGAAGTCGCTCGCAAAAGCAAGAACGGCCTCTTCAGCCAATCATCGGAGCCGATTTTCGGCGGCTACTCCAACGCTCGCGGGCAAGTTAGCCTCTTTGCAGAGCGTTGCGCCTACAGCGTGAACTTCAAGAGCCAGACGCTGCGTGAGCGCCCGTCACTCAACTCCGGCGCACAGGCGCACTACGAGGCGGCCGAGGCGGGCGAGCCGTTCGTGTATGCCAATGTGACGTTCTTGCGACTAAGCCACGAACGCATCGCCGAAATTTGCGCGTCAGGCACGTTTAGAGTGAGGGCAAGCTAAGCTTCCACGCTCCGCCGTAGCGCCGTTGCTGCTGGGATTCGAACGCGATCGACGAGCCGCAGAAGGGTCAAAGTCCTAACGCTCCACCAGGTGGGGTCGAACTCGAACCACCGTAATCCGTGCCGGGCGGAATACGGGAATGCGTGGTGGTTGTTATGCCACCCTTCGCCCCACGAGATGAGCGCAACCCACCAGCAGTTTGTCGAAAGGTCGCCCGTAGGATACGTTCGATACCCGAGTGAGTGCGCAGCGCTGTTGACTAGCCACGTAGCGTGATAGCTAATCACGAGCCGAACGAAGATGCCCCATGCAACCCAAGTCCACCCGCCAAGCGCGAATAGCAGCCCGGCAAGAACGAGCTGCAACGGCACGTGGAGGTACCGCAGCGTCCGATAGAATCTCTGCGCATAAAGATCCGGCGCGTACCGAACCAGCTCGGCAGTCGTCGGCAGCGCGTCGTTCACTTCGGTTAGCCAGCAAACGTGAGCCCAGCGAAAGCTCACGTTGCGTCCATGAGGGTCGCCCTCGGCGTCCGCATGCGCGTGATGTTTACGATGGATCGCGACCCAGCGGACGGGATCGCCTTGCAGCGCTAGCGTCCCAAGGACCGCAAATGCATACTCGAGAGGTTTACGCATGCGTAGCCCACGGTGTGTCAATGACCGATGGTAGCACAGCGCGATGCCGAGCCCGCCGGTCAGGTACAGCAGAACGGCCGCGACGATTGGGCCACTCCAATGAAATGTGCCCGGCAAGAATCCCATCAGCGCGCCTGCGTGGATGCCCAGCAAGCCAACGCGGTTCATCCACGCGCGAAAACGGGCGCTCAACGGCTTAGCGGTAACTCGGCCGCGCTGCGAAGCAGTCCCGGCAGTAAACGGGCCTGTCGCCGCGTGGTTGAAACGGTACTTCCGCTACGCCGCCGCATTGGCTGCACGTGGCCTTGAACGTCTCGCGTTGGCCGTAGCTTCCGCCTCTGGCTCCGCTCCCGCTCCGACCGCCGTTGGCCGCTTTGCGCGCCGCGCGACAATCGCCGCACCGGCTGGGTTTGTTCGTGAATCCTTTGCTTGCAAAGAACTCCTGCTCGCTCGCCGTGAAGGGGAAAGTGCGTCCGCAATCGACGCAGCTAAGGGTTTCTTCTGTGTACATTTGAGCCTCCTAGGTCTCAGTGGCCGTCCGTTAGGACGACCGGCGTTCCTCGCCGGCGCGATAGCGGTAAACGATGCGTCCTTTCGTCAAATCGTATGGCGAAATTTCGACATCTACGCGGTCACCCGGGAGAATCTTGATGTGATGCCGGCGCAAACGGCCGGCGATATGCGCTAAAATGGTATGGCCGTTATTCAGCTCGACGGAAAAGGTTGTGCTGGGAAAGACTTGACGGATACTGCCAAAGACCTCCAAGGGCGCTTCTTTCGTGTCCTTCACGGCCTTGGCTTTCGTTGGGCGCGGAGTGTCCTTGCGATTTCGGTTGCGTCGTGGAATGACGAACTTCCCTTCCCGATTTAGTGGGGGCTTTGCCCGAGACGCTGCATAGTCCCCAGGCCTGACTCACGAGTCCGAGTCAAGAGCAATGTAGCGCGGCGGTTACCTCGGAATAGCCGCGCCGGATCGGCGTCGACTCGGCATAAGTAGCCGCCGCCGCGCAGAATGGCGGCATGCGGGGGGTCTAAAAAAGGGAAGATGTTGAAACCTGTCTTTCGGCGGCGCTACTTATCGACCACTCGAAAGATCGCGCTTGCTGTGGCAAAGAGTGTCTCACAAATCGGCTCCCGACGCAAGCCGTATAGTTCATAAGAAGCCCGAAACGCTGCCCTTTCGGACTAGAAATCCATGTAGACCAGCGCAATTGCCTCGGCGAGCCAGCGGCCGCTCTTCTTAACATTGATCTAACGGATTCCGCGAAACCAGGGGATTCAAAAGAAAGGATCCTCGGGTACTCGACGGGAGCGGCCGGGACCTGTCATTCCACTGGATACGCTCACTCCGCGCCACCGCGATGGTGGTCCGGCACCGACAACGAGCACCGATACGTGTTGCGAACCATCGGTAACACCGCTCATGGCCTTCTCCTAAGGGTGCGCGGCCATCGAGTCGCCCTCGAGCTGCAGCGTCGTTTGTGATTTGACGACTCGATATTGATTTACACCCTCGCTACGTTCGATGGCGTCCTCGTTGATCGTTGTCGGGATCGTCTTGTTGAAATCGTAGCCGATCGTTGCAGTAACGTTTCGCGTGTACGGACGCGAGCCCGTTCCCGTCACGGTTCGCGTTTCGACGATCGTCATCACCCCGGCGGCGTTCTGCGCGATGACGAAGTCGGACACCGTCGTGAAGCCTGGTGCATTCTGGCTCACCTGCCGATGCCGCTTGGCGTCGAGCTGCGCTGGATCGACGAATGCCGCACCGAGCAAGCGTACCAGCGCGAGCTCCTCTGCGTTCACTTTGCCGTTCGAATCGCAAATGACGTTCGTATTGCCAAACACAACGCACGTGGTCGCGGGGGCCGAGCGCTGCCCATGCGCCTGCTCGCTCACGCTGATCACGAGTCCGCGATCCTGTTGTTCGCGCAGGACATCGACGGTAATCGTCCCCCTATCTTGGGTGCCCCCGCCGAAGTCGCTCATGCCCGATCCGGTCGTGCCGCCGTTCTGCGTCATTCCGGAGTTCTGCATTTGCAGATTGCTGGTCGTTCCCCAAGTAAACGCGTAGACGAGGTGGCGCAACGGCTTCGTCTGCGCATTAGCGCTTAATGGAAGAACGAAGAGCGCCGCGAGGGCGGCCAAACGCGAAAGCGCTTCACGCACGCCTACCGTTTAGGCAAAAAGACCCCCGAGTCCTCACAGGTTCAAGCCGCTGCGGCGGACAGCGCCCGACCAAGCGCAACGTCGAGTCCGTGAGCGACTTCTGAGATGCAATCGTCACCGAATTGTCCGAACAAGGACGATGGAAGGTCGTATTCGATGCGGGAGCCGCCACCGTTTTTTTCATATATGACGACCCGTAGCGGCGCATACAACGCGGCGGCGAGTCCGTAACGCGTCATCGTGGAAGCGGTAAGGGGATTTCCGATCTCATATTGCACCGCGTCTCGAGCCTGGCCATACAGTCCGAGTAGCGCGCCGTGGTCACGCTTGAGAAAGATCGAGAGTTCTGGAGCGGCCTTAAGCTTCTGCTTCAGCCGATCGGTGATGCCATCGCTAAGGAGCAGTCGAATCTCTTTGTCGATTTCAGGCACCGCGGCTTCCAAGGATGCTCGGACCTGGGCAGGCGGCTTGGGAGACTCCATCACGACGTGCACGATTGCGATCGTATTTCGTGACATCGACACTGACATGGACACACCTCCAGATACTTACGCTCGACTACGTGTTGAGGAGCTCACCCAGCACGCTAGGCCAATGTTTCTCGAACTCGACATCTCGCTGAAGCCCCCGTTTAAAGAGCGCCTGAAAGCGATTCAGTGCTTGCGGCCAGCTTAGTGCGGTCTCAAACGAGTTGAGGGCGTCAAGGAGCTGGTCGGCGCTCGGCAAGGAGACTTGGTTGATGAGATTTTTCGCCGCTGCGACTGCGGGCCGGTCGAAAGAGGCGATCCGGCGCGCGAATTCATCGACGAATCCGTCCAGCTCCGTGTCTGGAAGGGCCCGGTTAATGTAGCCATAGCGCTCCGCGGTTTCGCCGTCGAAGTCGTTTCCACCGAGGACGATCTCAAGCGCGCGGCCGCGGCCAACGAGCAACGGGAGGCGCTCTGCTCCGCCACCACCGGGATGCACGCCGACTCCGACCTCGGGTTGCCCTAGGAGCATGTTTTCGCACGAGCCAAAGCGCATGTCGCAAGCCAAAACGAACTCGCTGCTCACGCCCCGGGCACATCCTCGGATCTTCGCGATGCTAACCACCGGGCTCTTGGTCAGACGGACGAACGTATCCATCAGAATCGGGAACCCTGAAGGCCCCACGGCCGTGGTAATGTTGCCCGTGTTGCCGGTCAAATCAAAGTGAGCGAGGTAGAACTCTGGAATCGCGCTTTCGAATACGACGACGCGTAGCGTCGAGCTGGCGTCCATTCGTCCGAGCACGGTCTGGAGCCCCTCGAAAACGCCGGCATCTACGATGTTGAACGGCGGATTGTCGAAAATAACCCTCCAGAGGGCGGGCGATTCTTCGGCGATTCGAACGCGTGCTGCAGGTTCGGTCATAGTGTCAGGATAGGCCGCTCTGAACCCCGCTTGCCACCCACAGTTACTATGACAGTTGCGAACGATTCGATCTGTGGGTGGCGCTGTGTCAAACGTGGTCGCAGACTGGGTGCATGACTTCCTCCGAAATCAACATCGTCTTAGTTCATGGCGCTTGGTCGGACGGCTCCGGTTGGGCCAAGGTCCTGGCGATTCTGCAAGCGGCCGGACACAACGTCGTTGCAGTCCAAAACCAGATGACGAGCCTTGCCGACGACGCGGCGAACACGCGAGCCACGATCGATGCAATGCAGGGGCCAACCGTCGTCGCGGGCCACTCCTACGGCGGAGCCGTGGTGACGTCCGCGGCTTACGGCGCCAGCAACGTAAAGGGGCTGGTCTACATCGCCGCATTCGCTCCCGATGAAGGCGAGGCGCTCGGTGGATTCCCGACCGGCGCCGGGGCGAAATTCATCGGCCCGGGTCCAGGCGGCTTGCTCTACATCGACCGCAAACAGTTTCCGGCATGCTTCGCCGGCGACGTTCCAGTTCAGGAAGCTGCGGTTCTTGCGGCCGTTCAACGGCCGGTGGGCGGTGCGATCTTCGGCGACAAAATGGGACCGCCGGCCTGGAAGTCGATCAAGTCGTGGTACCAGGTATCCGAAAACGACCAGATGATTCCGCCCGAAACGGAACGGATGATGGCTTCGCGTGCAAAGGCAACGACGATCGCGTTTCCGTCGAGCCACGCGTCGCTGCTCTCGCATCCCAAAGAAGTTGCCGACCTGATTCTCACCGCGGCGCGCAGCTAAGAACTACGTGGCGAGAAACTCTTCGATAAGATCGTAGAGATCCTCATGGGTAGCGCGAGCACGGAGCGCCGCGAGTTGCGCGTACGGCACCTTAGCTTCGATCTCACGCATGGCGAGATCGTGCGCGAAAGAGTCTGTTGACGTAGCTCCGGTACGCTCGCTTGTGGTTTCGCAAGCGGTCAGGAGTCGAACGGCCAAATCCGGACGCCCGGATAGCGCTGCCACGGCGGCAGCATCTCGTGCAAACTCCGCCGTGACCGACAGAAAGCCCTGATCTCGTGCGTCGACGGCCTGGCGTAACGCCACGGTGAGATCCTGGGACGCCGTGAGAACGTCACCGTTGTAGAGCCGAAATCTACCGAGGTTTCCAGAGACCATCATGCCCAAAACGTTAGCGTTGAAGTAGCGGTGCAGTTCGGGTTTGATCTCTTCCAGAAGCTCGATAGCTCGGTCGACGTGACCTTCGCCAAACTCCGCGTCGGCGAGCACGATTCTTGCTTCGACCTCGTACGACTCGCCGGGCGGAATCTCCAGCTGAGTCAGCACGCCTTTCGCGCCGGCGAAATCGCCAAGCAAACTCCGTACGTAGGCGCTCTCGATTATTGCGACGATTCCATCCCGGGTGCGTCGAAGGTCAGGCGTGCTCAACAGTTCCACGACCTTTCCTAGGTGGTGCGTGGCGCTAGCAGAACGGCCATGGCTCGCCTCGGTCTGCGCGACACGGGCGTGAACGTTTGCGGCGCGCGCCACGTCACCGGCGGAGGTCAATAGCTGTATGACGCGTGGCGCGTGCTGCGCCAGTTCGAAATATGTGAGATGAGGCGTGATTGCAAAGAGAAGACGCCCCACAACGCCGGCGCTGTCAGCGCCCCGCAATCGATCGAGAAGCCCGAACGCGAGCTTCCGAAGCTCGGCTTGTCGATTCGTGCCCTGCCAAACGCGACGAAAGCCGAACAGAATGCGCGCGGCCAGTTGGATCGTCGCGTCATCGGAGGCCAATTCGGCCCATATGACGGCCGCGGCGACGTTGTCGAGTTCGGCGCGTTCGTCGATCAGACGCTCCTGCGACGGCGAGGAGTCGAGTGCCTCTGCTTTGCGTTCGAGCCACTTCATGAAGCGCCGCGTCGTTTCTGTGGCCTCGCCGCTCTCCGATAAACGTTCCCACGCATAGGAGCGAATCGAATCGAGAAACCTATAGCGTGCCGAGGTCCCCTCGCGTTCCAAGTTCAACAGTGACTTCTGCACGAGGCGCGAAACGCTGTCGGCGATTGCGCCGACCGGCAGCGTTTCGTTCGCGCATACCTCTTCCGCCGCCGCCAGCGTGAAGCCGCCGAGAAAGACGCTCAGGCGCTGAAAAAGCAGTCGATCGTCAATGCCGAGCAGGTCGTAGCTCCACGCGATCGTCGCGGTCATCGTTTGATGGCGGGGTGGAAGATCGCGGTTCCCGGTCAACGGGATGCCGCTCCTGAGCCGCTCGAGCAAGTCTTCAAAGCCCAGCGTCGACAGGCGCGACGCGGCGAGCTCGATCGCAAGCGGGATGCCATCTAACTCCTTGCAGATATCAGCGATGATTGCGCGCCGTTGCGGATCGATGCGCAAGGTCGGATCGATCGACTGTGCGCGTGTGGCGAACAGCTCGACGCCTGCCGCGACATCCATCGACGGTAACCGAAATGCGAGCTCCCCCGAAAGTGCGAGCGGCTCGCGGCTCGTCGCGAGAATCGTCAGAGCCGGGCAGCGCCTCAGAAGCGTGTCGATCGTCAACGACGCCTCCGCAATAACGTGCTCACAGTTGTCGAGAATCAGCAACGCATGGCGCGCATGGAGATGGCGAACGACGCCTGCCAAACCGTCGGCGCCCTCGGTCGGAACGTCTAAACCAGCCGCAATATGCGGCGCGACCATGCTGCCGTCATGTAGCGGCAGCAGATCGACGAAGTGCGTATCGTCGTAGTATTCCTCCGCGCGATTGGCAACTTCAACCGCAATCCGAGTTTTGCCCACGCCGCCGGAACCGGTGATCGTGAGCAAACGGCGGACGCGCAGCAGTTCCTGGAGTTCGCGCACTTCGCCGCGCTCGACAAACGACGTGAGCGAAACGGGAAGGTTGGACTCCGTTTGGCTGTGGCGGCGGCGCGCGCCGGCAGCGGCGCGTTCGAACTCCTTGCGTACCGCATCCGACAGTCCGAGGGCGCCGGTCAACGCGTTTACGGTATCGCGATACGGTGCGCGCCGAACACCCTGTTCCAACGCGGCGATTGCTCCGGGGCTCAGCCCGGCGCGTTCGGCCAGCGCTTCTTGCGAGTAGCCTGCGGCGTGCCGATGCTCCCTGAGAAGTTCAGAAAACGCCACGCGGTCCGGCATAGCGCGTCACTTCGGCGGACCTGGGGTAGAGCCTCGGCCGGCGCCCCGCTTACCGTCTTACTTTATCGTGACCGTGACGGGCTTTGAAGCGATGCCGTTTGCGACGACCACGAGCGAGCTCGCGCCGGTATCCATAGTCGAGGGAACGTCAAAGTGCGTCGAAACGAGGAGCGTACCCGTGGCGACGCCCATCGTGCTATGGTCGTGCGTACGCGCGTAGAAGACGTCGCCGGTAGCCTTATTCGTGATGCGCACTAACGGGTAGTTAGTCGCGTTTTGGTTTTCGTCGCCATACGACATCGCCTGCCCGAAGCCGTTGAACTGCCTTCCGCTGATCCTATAGGTTTGACCGCGCGTCAACGTCTTGGTGACCCTCCTGATCGTCGGCAACCACTTCGCTTGCGGCTGTCCGGTCGGTGTGTAGAGGCTGACGCTTGAATAACTCAACACCATGACCTGTCCGGTCGGCAGCAGAAGCGGGGGGCCGCCATACGCTAGCCCGTTGATCGCGGAGAGCGTCGATCCGTTCCACTCGTAGACCTGCCCGCTGACGCCGAAGACCAAGACGTTTCCGCTCGGTTCGAGGGTCGCGAAACTATCGCCGGCGTTGTCGCCGTTTGGGAAGTCCGGTCCGACTGTCCACTTGCCCGATGCAATGTTATAGATCGCCGTGTGGCCGGCTCCGCCGGTTTTTGTGTAGGATCCGGTGTAGAAGACCGTTCCGTCGGGGCGGAGAATCGCGGGCCCGATCTCACCCGGCGGATAGTAGCATTCGCTCGGGCCATACATGAGGCAGCCGTACGGCGAGGGCGAGTGCAGGTCCACGATCGTCGAGCCGGCGCTCGTCCAGGTGCCCGTCGCGGGATTGTAGATCTCCGAATTGGGCGCGTTCTTGACGTCGGCGGTAAGAACCGTGCCGTTAGGAAGGAGCGTCCATCCCTCTTCGGCATTGAAGTCGGATTTGCCGGAATCGCCGACCACCGTCCAGGCGAGCGTTTTCGGATCCAACGTTGCATCCGCAGTAATGAGTTTATCTCCTACCAGCATTTTTCCGTTAGGCAGCACGCTGGACGGAGAGTCGCCGATATTGTTCCACCCCGACGGGTGACCGATCGGCGTCCACGTGTTCTTTACCGGGTCGTAAACGGCGCCGAGATTGGTAAGCTGCAGATCGTAGCCGTTCCCAGGAGTATTGTATTCACCGCCGCTAATGGCGAAACGCCCATTCGCGAGAACGTCGGCGGCCATATACAGGGGCCCGTACGGGGATTGAAGGGATGCAACCTGGCTCCACGTGCCATCGCTATAGTTGCCTTTCGCGTCTGGAACGTAACGGTACCAGGTGGTCCAACTATTGCTCTGCGCGAGAACGGAACCGTCGGTAAGCAACCACTCCATCACCATCCCGACCGGCGGCTGGTGACCGATGCGAGCAAAATGTCCGGCGTGGCTCTTTTCCAGAGTCGCCAGCGATTGTTGAGAGATGCCGGGCAGCGTCGAGCCGCTCGAGCACGCCGCCATCCCAACGGCGACGGACGCGGCGACCACTACCCATAGGGACCTAACATTGGTGCGATACACGCAAACCTCCAGAGCGTAGCGAGTCTGACGAAGTGACTAGAGTTTGAGTTCAGGCTACCGTTTCCCGCGTTCCAAGCAAACCAAGCTTCCGGACCTAGCCAAATTCACTACACCCCGGCAAGCGTGAGGCGAACGCCGTCGTCGTAGCTGGTTTTTGGGAGCTCGCCGAGCAGCCGTTTCAGCCGGTCGTCGTTGAGAACGACTGGATCGGACATCAAGTAGTTCATTTCCGCGAAGCGTCGCATCTCCGCGTTGAACATGCCAAACAGCCGCAGCATGGATTTGTTCACGACGAAGTAGCTCGGCTTCTGACCGCAGGCGGCGTAGATTTTGTCCGAGAACTCGCGCTGCGTGATCTCGCCGGGGCCGCCGTAGTTCCAAAACGCCCCGTAGGTTCGCGGATCGTCGAGCACGCGGACGGCGACCGACGCGCAATCGGGAACGAACGCCCATTCGTGTCGTACCTCCACCGGCCCGATCATCATCGAACGTTTGCCTTGCGGCGCGTTTGTGAATTGTGCGGTGAGATAGCTTTTTTCCATGCCCGGTCCATAAAGATCGGGCAGACGAAGCAGTACCGTTTCAATACCGTGACCGTGGGCAGCCAACAGAAGATCTTCTTGTTCTTTGCGCATTCTGGCATTGAAGGCACGGGGTTCGCGCGGGTGCGACTCGTCCACGGTCCGAGCTCGCGGCAAGCCGTATGGATAGACGGTGCCGACAAGTAACATCCGCTTCACGCCGGCCGCGACCGCGCCCTCGAGCGTCATCCGCATCAAGAGTGGATGAAGTTCGAAGTGGTCGTACGGCACGCCGACGAGATAGATGGCCGACTCGGCGCCTTGCAACGCTGCGGCCGCCGATACGGCGTCGGCGTTCCACGTCGTCAACTCCGCACCGGAGTCTTCGCCGAAGAGCTTCTCGAGCGATGCCGCGCTTCGTCCGATCACCCGGTAGGTGCGACCTTGGTGACGAAGCGAGCTTGCAATCGCGCGTCCTACGGCGCCGGTGCCACCGATGAGTGCGACCGTATTCATCTCTCGGCTTCCTTATAGGCCGCCCAGCTTCCGAACTGGGAAATGTCGGGGTACGAGTACAGGTCTACGAGCCGGCGAGGAAAGAGCATAGCGCGCGCATGCGAACCGTCTTCGAGAACGACGTCGTCTTCGTACAAATTGGGAGGTTCTTGCGCGAGCAGTGCGCGGTGCTGATCCGCCGGGAGTCCGTAGAGTTCGCCCAAAACCGCCACGCCGTCACTGGAAACCGCATAGACAGCCGGATGTTTACCGTCGACCGAGTGCATCCGATATCGCGGTGCCGTCTGCATCGCTCCGAGAAAGCGCGCGCCGGCCACGACGTAATGATCGGGTTGACCGCGGAGCGCGGAGCCGCAAATGAAGAACCGAATGGTCTCGCTCATTGTTGCCTTTCATCGATGAGTCCTCGCTTGCGCAGCCACGTCAGCACGATCCCGGGATATCCGGGCGCGAACCGTTCGGGAACGTCGGCATCATAGCCATTTGCGGAGACTTCTAGCGTGTGGCCGGCTTGCGGAAACATGATCACGGTCACGTCCCGAGCTCCCGCGCGGTCTAGGAACTCGCGCATCTGCGCAGACGAGTCGGCGGAATCAAGCTTTCGATCGTAAGCGCCATAGAGCGCCAACGTCGGCGTGATTACCCTCATCAGCGTCGCCCTAGGGTCGTAGCCGAACGCCTCCCGCAGGCCCGAGACGGTTGCTGCGGGCGGAGGGACGCCCAATTTCGGCATGAGGGAATATTGGAACCATGGCCGTTTCTGGTCCACGCCGAGAACGCGCCGGGCATCGTTCCAGGAGACCTTTTCGTAGATCGCGTTTTCGACAGTATGCCACATCTCGAGCGCGCGCGCGATATCCGAACCGCTTGCGGAGTGCCGTCGCAACTCCATCGTGACCTCATAGTCGATGTTACTGAGAATCGACTCGGTGGGCGCGCTCTTGAGGATCATGAATGCAACCGGCCGTCGGAGTGGCAGAAGCGGCGCCGTCCAGCCACCGTTGCTGAATCCCCAGACGCCGATGTCACGTGGCGCAACGTGGCGGTCGTCCCTAAACGTGTCATAGGCCGCTACGACGTCCTGGACCTTTTGGATCGGCCCAGTCAGGAACCAATTCCCGGTGGACTCGCCGACGCCGCGCTGATCGTAGCTCACGACGTTCATGCCGTTGCAGACGAAATACGGGATG
The DNA here is from genome assembly GCA_035544215.1 of Candidatus Binatia bacterium. Lineage (GTDB taxonomy): Bacteria > Vulcanimicrobiota > Vulcanimicrobiia > Vulcanimicrobiales > Vulcanimicrobiaceae > Cybelea. Next base: position 1,680,322 of record DATKHY010000007.1, read on the forward strand.
ATAAAGCCCATCTCTCGCGTTTCCGCATCGGCACCATGGATTAAGACGATGGTTGCGCGCGGATTGTCACCACGGTAATAGAGCGAGGCTCCTAGGTGTCCCTGAGGCGCCGCGATGAGGCGGCGTTCCTCGCGGACGCCGCACCGCAAGTGAAGTCCGCGGGCGGAAGCCAGGTCGCCCGTGCGTCCTGAGGTCGGATCGAAATAGTCGTTCTGCGCTGGATCCGGCAGGTGGTGTTGGATGCCGACGTAGAGCGCTTGGCCGGACGCATCGTACACGCCGGGTGCAATCGCGGATGCCTGCGCGGGCGCGGCCGCAGCGACGAACACGATGGAACAGACGAGGAGGAGCCTCATGCTCGATTTACGACGGCCGCGTCGAACGTGTTTCACGCTGGGCGAAGGGCGGATTGCCGTTCGGGACGTGCTAGCAGGTAAAACGCGACGATATGCGTGATCATCAGCGCCGGTACGTACAAGATCGGTATCGCGTATCCGGCGCCTAGTTGCCCGGCGACGTCAGGAAGATGGAGTTGCATGCCGCGGTAGTAATCGACAATGATGTCGGCCGCTCCCACGACATTAAATGCGACGACGAACGACAAGAAGAGGCCGCGTACCCTAACCGATAGCAGCGCCAGCAGCGCCAGCACGCCGGTTGCAAAGTCTCCGTACGCTGCGAACGTCGCGAAGGCCGCAGGCAAATTCGGCCCTACCACTCCAGGCAAGATAAAAATCAGCCCAAAGAACCGGAAGCTGTGGAACGTGGCGATCGCGCGGAGCACGCTGGACCGATCTATCAGCGTGATCTTCGGCAGCACGTAGGCGGCGAAAAGCAGCCCCCATGCGACGTATCCTAAAACGAGTTGAGTGAGGAAGATCGCTTGCGGCGGCATAGGCTCCTCGGTTTTTGATCTGGTACCAGGAGGTACCAAGTAGACAGTAATGGTACTATCTGGTACCATTCGTTGTCAAGGGAGGGCCGAGTGAGCGAGAGTTCGGTTCGCGAGCGCATCCTCGATGCGGCCTTTACGGCGTTTATCGGGGGCGGCTACGCGGCGACCAGCACGGCCGAGATCGCCGCGCGGGCTCGCGTCTCAAAGCGCGAGCTTTACGCGCTGGTAGGCAACAAACAAGACATGCTGGTCGCCTGCATTAGCGAGCGCGCACGGCGACTCCATCTGCCCGTGGACTTGCCGCGGATATGCGACCGCAAGACGCTCGCGCGAGTGCTCGTTTCCTTTGGATCCCAGCTTGTGCGGGAGGTCAGCGATCCAACGGTTATGGCGACATTTAGATTGGCGATCGCAGAGGCGTCTCGGGCGCCCGAAGTTGCCTTTTCGCTGGATTCGATCGGGCGGGAGAGCACCCGCGTCGCTTTACGCACGATCATGGCACAGGCAAAAAGGGCAAGGCTGCTGAACGGTCGCCCGCCTGAACTTGCCCAACTTTTTAGTGCGCTGCTCTTCGGCGATTTGCTCGTGAGCCTGTTACTGGGCGTTGCCGAGCAGCCCAGTTCCTCGGAAGTCAAAGGGCGCGCTGAGGATGCCACCACGGCATTTCTGCGGCTGTGTGCTCGATCTACGTCCTTTGGCACCGAGTCGACGTCAGCGCACCCTCGAAAATCTCGATAGCGCCGTTGTGTTCCAGGAACGTCAGTTTTTCGAAAACGGTGCCGGCGCCCGCGAGCGATCCGCCCCTTTTTGACGTCCCGGCAACTTGGTAGCACGAACCTTCTTCAGACCAGCCGAGGCCGTAAAAATACTCGAACAGCTCGACCGTATAGCTCTTCTTAGGCTTGAAGTGTGAACTGACGAGCGGCGCTCCTTTCGGAAGCGTCGGATAGAATCCCGGAAAGCTGTTGAACCCGATTTGGAGATAAAAGATCGGCGTCTTCGATCCGGCGGGGGGAAGCAGTGATCCTTTGTATGCCGTGGTGCTGCTAACTAGCTTGACGGTGTACGTGTAGCTGCTGTAGGTCTGCGGATATTGCAGCGCGCCGCCCCAATATCTAAAGTCCGGAACGCACAGCGAGCCCCCGTCCTTTTTCAGTACCTCTTTCGCCACCTCAGCGTACTCTTTGGTATTCTTTTGGCCCTTGCACTTCGGTGGTGGCAAGGCGCCTGGTATGTCGAGCCCCAGGCGCGCAAGAGTATCGGTGCTTCCGAGATTCGCCGGCAGCGGCGTGAGCGTCGACTGGCCCGCGCAGCCGGCGAGAACGCCGATCGCGACCGCGGAAACCAGAAATCCCCAAGGCTGTGAACCCGATCGATTGAAGCGCATCGTACCCTCCTGCATGGCAAGACGTCTCGGACGAGCCGGACCGCTAGCATCGTACGCTGCAGGGGTTGGTGGGCGGTATGGGGGGCCACCCTACCATTTGGGCGTGGGCCTCGAGCCGACCCCGAACACCCTGTGGTCACCCGCGTCTATGAACCGGGTTACCATCAGAGCAGTCCGAATGGCGTGTAACTCGAAGGTAACGTACCGTGCGCGAGCGACGAAATCTCAAAATTCGCGGAATCGTTCAAGGCGTATTCTTTCGTGAGACGGTTCGTCGCATCGCGTCGCGCTACGAGGTTACAGGTTTCGTGTGCAACGTTGGGTTCGACGGGCTGGAAGTCGAAGCCGAAGGCGAGCCCAACGTCGTAAATGCCTTCATCGAAGATATTCTGGGTCACCCTCCTCGGGGAGCCCAAGTCGAGGATGTGCGATCGACAGTGGTTCCGCCGCAAGGCGATGAGGAATTTTTGGTCACACGCAGCGTCCGGTGATCCACTCCGCTATCGCGAGCGTGTAAGCTCGCGATAGCGGAAGCACGACGCGAAGTGATCGTTGACCATACCTATGGCTTGCATGTGCGCGTAGCAAATCGTCGTCCCAAAAAAGGTGAACCCCGCCTTCTTCATCGCCTTGCTCATTGCGTCGGATACGGGGGTCGACGCCGGGATCTGCGAGACGCTCTTCCAGCGATTGACGATTGGGCTGCCGCCGACGAACTTCCACATGAATGCGTCAAGCGTCTCGCCGCCCTCACGCAGGGCCACGTAAGCCCGTGCATTCTGTATCGCGCTCTCAATCTTCAAGCGGTTTCGAATGATTGCGGCGTTCCGCATGAGCGACTCGACCTTCCGGCGGTCGAAGCGCGCGATCCGCAGCGGATCGAAGCCGGCGAAGGCCTCGCGGTACGCCTCACGACGGCGCAGGATCGTCATCCAGCTCAAGCCGGCCTGCGCTCCCTCCAAGAGCATGAACTCGAAGAGGCGCCGGTCGTCGTGCGCCGGTACGCCCCACTCTCTGTCGTGATACTCGAGCATCAACGGATCGCTTCCCACCCAAGAGCAACGGACCTTACTATCGGTCATCGACGAGCGGCTACAGGCCCAGCTGGCTACTGGCGCAAGGCCGGCGTCGCTGCTATGACGCGTTTGCCGATGATGCTGCCGCTGTTTTTGTTCTTCCGCGTCCACGTGCCTCGAAAGCTCATCCCATCCGCGGAGAACTTGAGCTCGACGACTCCGGTTCCGTGGGAGTCTGTCCAAGTGCCGAACATCGACCGCGATCCGCGGGGGAGCGTCGCCTGCAGGTGTCCGTTCTTGAACGCGCCTATCACCGTCTGACCGCTCTGATCGAGTTTGAGCACGTCGCCGCCGAACGCCGCGCCGCTCGAGGCAATCTGCCAGAGTCCTTTAACGCCTAGCTGAGCGGTGTCGAGGACGCTTCCGGTGATTTGTCCGGCTGGCTCTGTGCCGGGCACTAGGCCCCACGTCCCTTGGAGGCTCTTGCTGTCGTCGGCGAACTGCAATTTGATCCAACCGTTCGAACTGGGGCTCTTCCACGTACCCGCGAACGAGTTGGCATCTGGGGCCATCGTGCCGTTCAACTGGGTTCCCGGCCCATAGTTTCCGACGACGTCCAGCGACAACTGATGCAAACTGATCCGGCGCGCGGTAAACTCGCCGCTGCCCGTTACGTTAACGTAGTAGAGTCCGGACACGCTGGGGTATGCGGCGCGGACGCCGTCGAAGTGTCCGCTGGGCCTGCTGCCGGGGCGCCCCCACTCGCCGGAAAGATTGCGCCCATCGGCCGCAAAGACGATCGTCATCCAGCCGCTGCCGCGCGCATCGCTCCAATTGGCGTCGACTTGAAGCGTACCGGGCTCGAACCTCCCTTCAAACGTTCCCGTTTGCCCGAACGCGCCGGTAATCGCCGACCCATCTTGACGCAGCCTCACCGTGCCGTTCGCCAACGTCTCGCCACTGGGGGTGACGCTCCAATTACCCGTGACGTTGACTGCATTCTGCGCGCTCGTGCCGGCGGTAAACGCCAGCGCCAGCCCTAAAATTAGCAGCGAAATGCGAACCCTACCCATCGAAGCACCTCCGAAACGGCGGCGTGTTGCGGGATGCCGCCAACCGTGTTTTCTTCCCTCAATTGACAACGTCTAACCAGGGAGCTGAGGCGGCGGCGGCAGAACTCTCACGTAACTGTGAACAAGGCCGTTGCGAAGGCCGGCCTGATTCGCCCACCGCGAGTCAAGGCGCGTGGGCATCTCGACGTTCGGCTCTTCGGTCATTTCGAACTTGCGCTAGACGGCGAGCGGGTCGCACTCGCGACGCCCCGCAAGTCGCTGCAACTTCTCGCGTATCTCTTGCTCCATCGCGGCAGCGCCGTGTCACGCGAATACTTGGCCTTTCTGCTCTATCCCGACGACGACGAGGGTTCCGCGCGAGCGAAGCTTCGAGCAACGCTTAGCGAGCTTGCCAAGGCGATGCCGCAGCCGGTCCAAGGCTACGTCACGATCGACACCGACAAGGTTGCGTGGAATCCCAACGCGAGCGTGTGGATCGATGTTGAGGCGTTCGAGAAAGTCGCGGGCGACCGCAGCCGGCTCGCGGAGGCGATCGATCTCTACCGCGGCGATCTGTTGCCCGAAGTCTACGATGAGTGGCTCGACGTCATTCGCGAGCGCCTGCGCGATGCGTACCTGCGTTGTCTCACCGATCGCGTGTCGGAGGCCCGGCGCAACGCAAATCTACCCCTTGCGATCGACACCGCTCGGCGCATCTTGGCCGTCGATCCATGGCGTGAAGACGTGGTCCGGCGTCTCGTCACGATGCGTTATGAGAGCGGGGACCGGTCCGGCGCGCTGAGCGAGTACGCCGCATTCGCGAAGCGGCTGCGCGAAGAGCTCGACGCCGAGCCGATGGCCGAAACGGCTGCGGTCGCGGAGCGCATATCGCGGGGTGAGGCGCTGGACGAGAAAGAGCGTGAGATCGAACGCGCGCGCGCGTCCGGCCTATTTCCGTTCGTCGGGCGACGCGACGAGATGGAGCGTCTGCTCGAAACGTGGAACCGCGTAGCCCGCGGACGCGGAGCTTGCGTATTCGTGAGTGGAGAGGCGGGCATCGGGAAGTCGCGGTTGGTCGCCGAGCTTGCGCACGCAGTGGAAGAGCGCGGTGGACGGGTGCTCGTGGGCGCTACGAGCTCGCCTGAGACCGTTCCGTATGAGAGCTTCGTTGATGCATTACGTTTCGCGTTGCCGCTCGTCGCAGCGCTCAAACCGAGCATCGCCCTGGCCGGCGTCGCGACGCTTCTCCCCGAAATCCACGCACGCGTCGAGCTTCCCGCGTTGCCGCGTCTCGATGCCGAGAACGAACGGGTGCGGCTGTTCGAGTCGCTCTTCCGCTGCATAGCCGATCTCGCGAGCGCGAGACCCCTTCTGCTCGTATTGGAAGATATGCATCGGGCTCAGACGGCCTCGATAGAGCTGCTGCGTTTCTTGCTCCGGCGCGTTGCGGGTGCGCCCGTCATGGTGGTAGTCACCTATCGCGACGAGGAAACGGTCCGCTTGAAGGCGCTGCATCGTTTGCGTCGCGACGCCCGCACGATGACGAGCGTTGCGAACGTCGCGCTCGGCGGTCTAAGCGCCGGTGACGTTCGCGAGCTCGGTAAGACCCTTCCGCAGGTACGGGGGCGAAGCATCGAAGCGTTGGTTGCCGCGTCGCAGGGCAATCCGCTCTTCCTCACGCAGCTGGTCGCCGATGCGCGCGAGACCGAGTCGGTTGGAGCTCCCGCGTCGCTTCGAGAGGCGGTCACGCGGCGCATCGAGCGGCTGTCATCGGGCGCGCGTACGATAGCGGAGGTAGCGGCATGCGTCGGTGATCGCTTCTCGCGCGAGGCAGTTCGCGAAGTGCGCGCCTGGGACGAGCCGCCCCTGACAGAGGCGCTCGACGAGCTTCTCGATCGCCGCATCATCCGCGAGGCTTCCGGGCGCGGCGTCCTCGAGTACGAGTTCGCGCACAACCTCGTGCAGGAAGCGATCGCGAACGCCATTCCGGCCGCCGATGCAGCCGTACGCCGGCGCCGCGTCGCGCGCGTGTTCGAAGAGCTGTATCCCGACCGGTTTTCGGAGCTTTCTGCCACGCTGGCGGCGCACTACGATTTCGCCGGGGACGTCCAGAATGCGGCACGATGCTACCTCGAGGCCGTACGGCGCTCGGTCGCAATCGGAGCTTTGGACGAGGCGCGATCGTCGTGCGATCGTGCGCTTGCGCTCGCCATTCCGACGCGGTCCCAGGTTGCGTTTCTGCTCGAGCTCGTGACGATCGAGTCCCGACGCGGCGACGCTGAATCGCGCAGGACGGCGCTCTCGGCGTTGGAGCGCGCCGATCGAGATCTCGGCGATCCGGAAATCCATCGCGAAACGCTGCTGCAGCGCATCGAGTTTGCGGCAGCAACCGCAGATCTCGAGGCGCAGGCGTCCGCAATTCGTGAACTCAACGACTGTGTGCCCGAATCCGACGCGCGCTGGAAGGCCGCAGCGCATTTAGCGGCGGCGAAACTGGACTTTACCCGTGGCGAGTTAATGCCGGCACGCGTGGCCGGTGAAGTAGCCTTGACCTGCAGCCGTGCGGCCGGCGATGACGCGGGCTGCGTGAGCGCGCTGTGCATTCTCGCAAGGGTCGACGTAAACCGCGGCAACCTTTCCTCGGCCTACGCGTTGATCGATGAAGCCGCGCTGATCGCCGCCCGCGCATCCGATCCCGTTCTGGAGTTGCAGGCGCTGAGCGGAGGCTTGGTCGCGGCGTATCAGAATCGCGATCTCGATCGTTGCAGGGATCTCGCGGAACGCTGCCTGGAGCTTTCGGGGCAACTGGGAGATCGCGATTCGGAGGCGAAGGCGCTCACCCGCCTCGCTATAGCGCTCTCGTTATCCGACGCGCACGTGGCCGAAGCGCGTCGTCACTTTGCCGCCGCGGCGCGCATATATGCCGATGCCGGCGACAGCGTAGGCACGGCCGCTCAAATGATGAGCCAATCGGTCCTCGAGGCTCGACTCGGCTTCTTCGAGCGCGCGGTGGAGGCGACGGAGAAAGCGATCGAGCTCTTCGATCGCACGGGCGATGCGCGTGGACGGCTCGGCGCCCTGTCAAATCTCACCTTTATCAAGGCTTGCACGGGCGACGCAGCGGGTGCGCGTGCGGCCGCCGACTTGGCGCTGCGCGATGCGCGACGCCAAGGCTTCGGCGTCCTGGAAGCCTCGATCATGGAAAACTTGGCTGCGGCCGAGGGAGTAGCGGGAAAGTTCGACCGGGCGATCGAGCTTGCCGTGGCTTCGTTCGACCTGCGAACGCGCTCGGAATCGGGGGTCTGCTCGGTGAAGACGCTGGCCGACATAGCTCTTTGGCACGCGCGCTGCGGCGATGTTGCGGCCGCGCGTGGAGCCGTGACGCGATTGCTTGCCGACGAGCGCGCAATCGCGCGCGGCGCCGACTGGCCATCGTATTGCTATTGGTGCGCGGCGCAAATCCTCCGTTTGACCGGAGATGCGGCGGGCGCGAAACGTGCGCTGGAACGCGCACGGAGGATCATGGAGTCGAGCGCGAAGGCGCTGGAGGCCGAGGACCGGGCCTCGTTCCTGAATTTGCCCTTCCATCGCGACGTCGCCGCGGTTGCTGCCGGCGGTGCGTGGCCCGATCCCCCGCGCTAACCGGATTCGATGTCTATGAACGAGTGGCCGGTCCTTGAGTACGCGCCATGGGCGCGAACGAAGCGCACCCTGCACCTGATCGCGCAAATGCTGGGAAAAGTTCGCCTCGCGCTCGCGCCGCATCAGCCGAATTTCCAGTTCGCCGCGCTTTACATGGCGCCGGACGGCATTACCACCAGCCCGATTCCGGTCGGCCTGCGCCTGGTGGAACTGCGCCTCGACGTTGTCGAGGCACGCATCGTTCTGCTCTCCAGCGACAGGCGCCGACGCGAGATCGCATTCGCACAGCTCCCCTCGATCGCGTCAACTTATAATGCGCTGCTTGACGCCTTGAGAGCAATAGACGTCGACGTGGTGCTCTCGCCGATTCCGCAGGAGATTGCGGATCGAACGCCATTCGACCGTGACGAAAATCCACCGATCTGGGAGGTGGATGACGCCCACGCGTGGCTGACCGCGATGAGCTCGACACAGGCTGTTTTCGATCGTTGGCGCGCGCATTTCTTCGGCCGTACCGGCCTACAACTGTGGTGGGGTGCGCTCGACCTTACTCTGTTGCTGTTCACCGGAAAACACGTACCCGCGCCGCTCGATCGCGGCTATCTCTTCCGATACGATCTCGACGCGGAGATGATGAACGCCGGATTATACCCTGGCGACGACGCAACCGAGCCTTTTTACTACGGCTACATCTATCCTGAACCGGCCGGCTGCAGTGAGATGGCGATCGCGGATGGCACGCAGTGGTCGGACCCGTTTCGCGAGTGGATTCTACCCTACAGCCTCGTGCGTGCGGCGCCTCGCCCCGAAGAGCTACTGCACTCGTTTCTCGACGGAATCTACGCCACGTGCAGCCGCGCCGCGCACTGGAATGACGCCGAATTCACGTACCAACCGCCTCCCCTTCGCCACGGGCCGCTCCGGCGCTAACAGCCACCCTTGCGCTGGCCGAATCCGGAAAAGCGGCCGTGCACGATGATGAGATCGCCTCCCGCGACAATCATGTCGTTAGCTCGATCGCGTCGACGCGATCGGGATAGAAGGCGAGGTGGTCCTTGATCGCGGCGACCGCGTCGTAGGGCGCCTCATAGGTCCACACCGCGTTGACTGACCGGTCGCCGCCGGGCAGGATGCTGTAATAGCCGGCATCCCCCTTGTAGGGACAATGCGACGCGTTTTCGGTGCGCGCCAGTAGCGACATGTCGACGTCACTACGCGGAATGTAGTGCACGACCGGATAGTCGCTTTCGCGCAGCGCCAGCGCGTTGCGCGAATCGGCGATGACCCTCCCGCCTGCCAGCACGCGCACGCGTCCGGCACTGGGCTCGATCGTTATCGGATGATCGGCGTTGGGAACTTTAACAGTTTTTATGTTCATTCAGACGGCCGTTCTGCCGCCGTCGAGTGGGAGCACCGCCCCATGCACGAAACTTGCATTGTCGGACGTGAGATAGACGATTGCATCGGCGATCTCCTGCGGCGTTGCGGGGGCCCGGCCGGTGCCGCCGCCGCAAGTTGAGCGATGCCGCCTTCGAAGCCTGCATATCGAATCGTTAGCGCGTCAAAGCGGAAGGGCCGGCGGGTTCCTTGAGCCTCCAGCCCGCGATCAAGAGCCAGAGCATGAAGACCAGCTCCCCGAAGAACGTATAAAACAGTCAGTCTAGGTTTGCGGAGGGATAAAGGTACGGTGAGGCGGCTAAGAGCGAAAGCGATCCGTTGACCGGCGCGAGCAGCACGTAGAGTGCCCACGCAATGACGATATGCTCGATGAAGTTGACGAAATAACAGAGGGTCATCGCGACGAACGTTCCGCCGTGACCCGTGATGTTCGCGACCGTCTGCTCGATATGCCCCGGAATGACAAGTTTGGGGTAGAGCGTAAACTCCGCGTAACTGACGGGATCCAACAGGTAAGCGAAGCCGGCGATTAGCGCGGCCTGGCGCAGCGTTAGCCCCCAATACGAAGCTCGTGTTATGCTTGCGTCACCATATGCTAGCTATTCGCCGGGATGGTAGGTTCGCTCGACGTGTCCCGCCAGCTCGTCGGGATAGAAGTAGACAGGTCGGAGGCTGCCCGTACTGTAGCGCACCGCCTGGTCATCGAAGTGCGGCGAACGCGGGTCCCCGCTTTCGCCGCCGGGAGAAACCGCGATCGCGCGAACGCGCTTGCCGAACTCGACGACCGCAACGAACGTGTTGCCGTCGTTACCGTACCACCTCTTCGTCTGCGTGCCCGACGCGACGTTGAAGGCCGCGAGCGAGCCCCAATCGCCCGCGACGAAGGGCACCGGAATGCTCGCGGCCGCGTCGTCGAAGCGCGGCTTGATGTCGTCGGTCAAGCGTTGGAATCGATTGATCTGGCCCCACGGCGTTCGCCACGTTCCGAAGCCGGCGGAGATCCGGCTTACCGCGATCGCGAACGATTTGAGTTTTCGCTCCGCGGTTGTCCCGAGTAGAACCTTCAGATCCACCGATCCCGCTTCATGGGAGAGCTCCTTCGCCCAGAACGCGGCGAGCGCCGTCGGGATCGATTCGTTCGACCAGCGATAGTCCCAGGAACGCATCGCGTCGATCGGTCCGGCGAGCTGCCGTTTGAGCGCGCCGGTCGGGGGCAACGCGTCATAGGCGCGAACCAACGACGGTACCAGCGAACGGAAGAACGGCAGATCGCGATCGAATGCGAGCGCGCGCAGCCCCTCGAGCGTGAAGTCGTGACGGCCGGTGAGCAGCAGCGTCACGTGAACGCCGCGCGCGTCTTCGCCTGCCGTGTCCAAGTACTTAGGATAACGGCTCCGCTTCGGGCTTGCGGGACCGGCCGCCGAATAGGGCCAGTCGTTGGTGTTGAAAACCCAGCCCGTAGACGGATTTACGACATCCGGTTCCTCGTCCAGCGACAGCATTCCGTGCCAATCGGACGCCGGATTCGACCCGTTGACCGGTTTCGTGTAGTCGAAACGATCGTCGCGACGTGCGACGAACTCGGTCATCATGAACGCAATCTCGCCCTTGTCGTCGGCGAAGATCGTGTTGTTGGAGGAGTTGGCGCGCAGTTGCGCGATGCGATAGAAGGACGCATAATCGGTCGCCTTCGTTCGCAAGAACCCCGACTCCAGCGCCTCGACGGGCCGGTACATCAGTTTTTCTGCGATCCACCTGCCGTTCTCCGTCGCGACGATCGGCCCGTGTCGGGTGCGGTAGACGGTGAACGTCTTGCGCGCGAGCGATCCCCCCGCGGTGCGATACGGGACGACGATCCTCGATACCGTTACGGGACGCAGCTCGCCGCCGTAGCGGTAGTAGAGCCGCCCGTCGCGCCGGACGATCGTCTCGGCATACTGGTCGACGTTGTCGACTCCGCTCGAGGTATGCATCCAGCCGGCGTGCGCATTGAAGCCTTGATAGATGAAGAACTGTCCCCACGTTACGGCACCGTATGCGTTAAGGCCCTCGTCGCTCGAAATCTGCAGCTCGGAGCGGAAGAAGAACGTCGTGTGGGGATTGATCAGCAGCAACGCGTGACCGTGGACCGTGTTCTTCGGTGCGATCGCAATGCCGTTCGAGCCGAAGCGGCCGAGCCTCGACGGATGCTCGGGCGCCGTGGATTTTGAAATGCGTCCGAAGCCATAGAACGCGCGCAACTGCGACAGATCGACGTCTTCGATGTCCGGACCTATCGTGCCGTCGGAGAAGCTGAGCGTCATCCACGGTTCGAAGTGAGTGATCACCCGCGGGTGCACGTTCGGGTGCGATGCGAGATAGAAGTTGAGGCCGTCCGCCCATCCCTCCATCAACGCGCGCAGCCATCCCGGGCTGGCACGATACTTCCTCTCGAGATCGTTGGGATCGATGAAGAGCTTCGCGCGCAGATCGCTGTAAATGGCCGAGGCGCCTTTGCCCTCGGCGAGCCTGCCGAGATCCTCGACGTAGTTGGTTTCTACGCGATTGAAATCGTCCTCGGCCTGGGCGTAGGCCATCCCGAAGACCGCATCTGCGTCGGTCGGGCCACGCACGTGGGCGATTCCCCAGTCGTCACGGACGATCGTGACGCGCTCGGCCCGTGCCCGCAATGCGGCCCCGTCGTCGGTTAGGCTCAATGGCGGCGTGCTGGTCACGCCGGCGAGAACCAGCAGAGTCGCTGGAAAGAAGCTCCTCAGTCGCAAGGATGCCACGGATTCGAAGAACGATCACCTCCGCCCTCGCAAGAGGTCAGCCGCCATGCTCTGCTCGAAGCCTTCCGCTGCGTTAACCTACTTAGGGAGGTTTTCATGTTGCGCATTATATCGGCGCTTTCGGTCGTCGCCTTCCTCGCGGGGTGCGTCAACTCTTCGGTAAGCTCGGTGCCCGGCGTACGACTCTCCGCGGACGCGCATGCCGCGCACTGTCCCGCGTACCGTAAAGGCTCTGGTCTTCTGCCCGACGGGGACTTTCAACAAGCGATCGATCCGGGAACTTACTATAAAACGTTCTCCAAGGGGCAGAAACTTGCGCCTCACTGGAAAGTGACGGTGCTCAACATCAATTTCGTCGGCACGAAATTTTGGAACTTCGATCATCTGTGCAGCGTCGATCTCGACGGAGAGAGCGCCGTGGGCGGCATCGAGAACCCGAGTTTTCCCACGAAAAAGGGTGCGGCATACGTGCTGTCGTTTTTGCTCTCCGGGAATTCCTACTGCGCCTCAACGACCAAGAAGATGAGAGTTTCCGTCGGCAATAAGAGCGTGCTATTCAAGTGGCTTGACGCTAACGGGCACAGCGTTCAGTATGGCATCTTCGGAAAAAGAAGTTTGAAGTTCAACGCCACGAATTCGACGTCGACGCTGAAGTTTACCAGTCTCGACCCGCCGCACAGCGGCTGCGGCCCGGTCGTCGGAGGAATCTCCGTAACGGCGGCCTAGCCGGCAGATCTCAGCGGGGTCCATAGGCGCCGGCGTTCAGACTTTTCTTAAAAGTCTGGCGTACTTTTCAATTTGCTTACTGGACTCGGAGGCGGATCAATGAGAACGCGATGGCTGGTCTCGATGTCGCTTGCGCTCGCCGTGGCAGGATGCTCGTCCAACGGCGGCGGCTTCGGAGAAAACCTCGCACTGCCCACGCTCGGCACCGCCAATGCACGCGCAACCGGTCCGATCGGCGCATCGAGCCGTTCGGTTAGCTGGCCGGAGTTCGGCTTTATCCCTGCCGGCGGCAGGTTAAACCCCCACGAGCGGATTCTGTCGTCCCGCAACGTGCACCGGCTGCGCAAGCGGTGGTCATTCATCACGGGCTGCGTCGGCTCGATCTGCGGCGTGGACTCGTCGCCCGCGGTGGCCAACGGGGTGATCTACATCGGCTCGTATGACGGCAACGTCTACGCCCTCGACGCCGCCACCGGAGCCAAGCGCTGGTCGTTCCTTACGGGCGATCGCGTGTTCTCATCGCCGGCGGTGGTTAACGGCGTGGTCTACGTCGGCGCCCTCGACCACAACGTATACGCGCTCAACGCCGCCACCGGAGCGAAGGTGTGGTCCTACACCACCGGCTACGATGTGGCGTCATCCCCGGCAGTGGCCAACGGGGTCGTCTACATCGGCTCCGAAGACGGCAATATCTACGCGCTCAACGCAACGACTGGAGCGAAGTTGTGGTCCTTCGCGACCCACCTCGGTACAGACTCGTCGCCCGCGTTGGCCAACGGAATGCTCTACGTCGGCTCCGCTGAAGGCAACGTGTACGCCCTCAACGCCGCCAACGGGTCCAAGGTGTGGTCCTTCCCCACTGGCGGCAACGTGGAATCATCACCGGCGGTCGCCAACGGCTTGGTCTACTTCGGCTCCTCCGACGGCAACGTGTACGCGCTCAATGCGGCCACCGGAGCAAAAGTCTGGTCGTTCCCCGCGAGCGACTACGTGAACGCATCGCCGGCGGTGGCCAACGGAGCGGTCTATGCCGGCTCCATCGACGGCAACGTCTACGCCCTCAAGGCCGCTACCGGGGCGAAGTTGTGGTCGTACAACACTGGCAACCTCGTGTTTTCGTCGGCGGCGGTGGCCCATGGCGTCGTTTATGTCGGCTCCGAGAACGGCGTTGTGTACGCGTTCAGGGCGGCCACTGGGACGAAGCTGTGGTCCTACCGGACCGGCGAACGGGTGTTCTCGTCGCCGTCGGTGGCCAACGGGATGGTGTACGTCGGCTCCGCGGACCTCCACGTGTACGCCTTCGGTCTATGACTCTCCGGGCTTAGGTAGTAGCCTATTGCGACTCGGATTTCCATAGGCCGAGGACCGCGCCCGTCGGATCGCTGATGATGCTGAAAGATCCCATCCCGGGTACGGGCGTGATGCCTCTGATCAGCGTAGCCCCGAGCGATTGTGCTTTTTCCGTGGCCGCTTTGATGTCGTCGACCGAGAGGTACGCCATCCAGTTCGACGGCATTCCCGGCATCGGCGCCTTCATCATCCCGCCGCCAACACCATATTCGTTCTCGCCGACTTCGACCATCGTGTAGGTATCGCCGTCATCCATCGGCATATCCTCGAGCTTCCAATCGAACAGATTCCGGTAGAACTCCCGGGCCTTGCCGAGATCGTTGGTGGCCAACTCTACGTGGACGAACGGATTGGGCATTAAACGTTCCTTTCAGAGATGCGCGGAAACAGCGTGGGAGTGCGGGGGCTACTGCGTAGCCAGCCGTGTTACCTGCGCCGAGAGCTCCGGTGCGCCAAGCAGCTCGCAGACCGCAGGGAATTGAGCGGTGGGTCCACGCCACTCCAACTCGCTGACGCTTGCAAAAAGCGCGGCATCGGTTCGAAGGGTCGCCAGCTCTTTGAATAAGAGGGCGAGTTGGCGGCGCTCACCGAGCACCTCCGGCGGGAATCGTTCGATGCCGCCATAGCGCGTCAGGAGAGCGGCCGCGCCTTTCGGTCCGATGCCGCGGATACCGGGATAGCCATCCGCAGCATCACCGACGAGCGCGAGATAGTCGGGTATCAGATCCGGATCCACCCCAAATTTTGCTCGCACGCCGTCAGCGTCCCGGATCGCCTTGCTCCTTCGATCTATTTGCACTACGCGATCCCCACGCACGCACTGCGCGAGGTCCTTATCCGGTGTCCAAATGCAGACTTTCTGCACGCGAGAATCGTTCGAGGCAATAGCGGCCGCGGAAGCCAGCGCATCGTCTGCCTCGAGCTCGACCATCGCCCAGACTGGGATTCCCATTGCTCGCAACGCGCCCTCAAGGGGATCGAATTGCGCGCGGAGCGCCGGCTCGATTCCCTGACCGGTTTTGTACCCGCTCCAAAGCTCGTTACGGAAAGACTCGATGACGTGATCGGTGGCAACACCTAGGTGCGTCGCTCCGTCGCCGATCATGTGCAGCACCGTATTGAGCACCCCTGCAACCGCCCCGAAAGGCCGGTCCCTACCATCGGTGGAACGCCGCAGTCCGTAAAAATGCCGGAAGAGCTCGTAGGTTCCGTCGATCAGATGAACCACGGTGGACGCCATCGCCGTGCGTTCACTGACTGGCCCTCGCGCCACCTTTCTTGCTAAGCGAGTGGAGACGCGCGCAGAATGAGACGAGGTCTCTAGCTCACCTTTACCGCGCCGTGGTCGTCGCAGTGTGCGCCGTGCTGATTGTGCAGGTGGCCGCCGACGACATAATCCAGGTGCCCGGCGTGCGGTACCGCCTGGTGCCCGCAGCCTGACGCGTGGCGATGCGCCGACTCGTGCGCGGCGCAATCGTGTCCGTCACCGCAGTCGGCGGGATTTTGGCTTGACGCGGCGAGCTCGTGCTCGTCGAAGTGGCCATCGTGTCCGTGATGCATGTGACCATCGTGCAGATAATCGGTGTGGTCGTCGTGCTGCAAGCTCGAGTGTCCGCACCCAGCGGCGTGGGCATGGTCGTGAGAGTCGTGCGTCTTGTGCGTCATGATCGCATTATCTCCCGAAGAGTATCTGCTGTCCAGCGGCCGTTTTTAGCGAGCGGGGGGACGGCGCGACGCCGGCGGCGTACAGCGGCGGCATGTCGAGGGGCGCGATCTGGGCGGCGTGGAGTGTCGCGGCCGTCGTGGCAATCGTGCACCTTGCGGTCGCTACCGAATACGGCGCGTTTCGAAACGAGCTCTACTTTATTATCTGCGGCCGGCACCCCGCGTTCGGCTACGTCGATCAACCGCCGCTCGTTCCGCTGCTCGCCGCGCTGACGCAATCCGCCGGGATCCATCTCTGGTTGCTGCGCCTTCCGGCAGTGTTGGCCGCAGTACTCCTCGTCCCGGTCACGGTGATGCTTGCGCAACTGCTTGGGGCGAGCACCCGCGGCGCCTGGCTAGCCGCGATAGCGTCCGCAAGCGCGACGCTCGTGACGGCGATGACCGCGACGCTTTCGACGTCGACCTTCGAGCCGATAGCTTTCACACTGATCGCCTACTTCATCACGCGCGCGCTGCTGTTCGCCGAGCCGCGCGCATTCTGGTGGGCGGGAGCGATCACCGGTCTCGCCTTTGAGGCAAAGTACGGCGCCTTCTTTTGGGCGCTCTGGCTGGCGCTCGGGCTCGCGCTCGCCGGACGGCGAACGGCGCTTCGTTCGCGCGATTTTTGGATCGGTTCCTTACTCTTTGCCGTGATCGCGCTGCCCAACGTGTTCTGGCAAGCCGCGCATGGGTTTCCGTTCCTGGAGCTGGTTCGCAACGACAACGCCGGCAACTTCACCGGAACGCCGCTCTACTTCACAGTCGACCAGATCCTCGCGGTGAACATGGTGCTGGCGCCGCTCTGGATTGCGGCGATCGTCGCGCCGTTTGCATCGGCGCGGCTCGCGCGCTTTCGTTTCTTGTCGATCGCCTTCGTCGTGATGGCGGTCTTCATTTTGACGACACACGGCAAGAGCTACTATCTCGCGGGCGCGTATCCGACGATGTTCGCGCTGGGCGCCGCGGCTTGCACGCGATTGCCGCGTTGGCTCGTCGGTCTCTGGGCGGCGCTCATCGCCGTAAACGGCGCGTTCTCGTTGCCGCTCGTGCTTCCGGTGCTGCCGCCCGACCGCCTCAAAACGATGATGGACAACATGAATCCACGGCCGCGCCCGATCGAGGCCGCAGGCATCGGCGCACCGCTGATGCAGATGCTCTCGGATGAATTCGGCTGGCAGAACCTCGCACGCGACGTCGAGGACGCGTACGGCGCTCTGCCGCAGGCGGATCGCGCAAAGGCCGCGATCTTCGCTTCGAACTACGGCGAAGCGGCGGCGATCGACTATTACGGCAGCGGCCTTCCGCCGGCTATCAGCGGCAACAACAATTACTATCTCTGGGGACCGCGCGGTTATGACGGCTCGGTTGTGCTCGCGGTGAATGTCGATCCCGCGCAGTGGTCGAGGATCTGCGATTCGGCTCGTGTCGTCGCTACATTCGGCACGTCGCCCTATGCGATGCGGTACGAGCGCGATCGGCCCATCGTCTTATGCCGCGGCATGCATCCCTCGCTGCCGCAACTCTGGCCGGTCTTCAAACACTACGGCATCGAAAATCTCGGCCGCTGACGGGTGGCGATTTGCCAGACGTTACCGCCGGGGTCTTCGATCATCGCGCGGCGATCGCCGTACGGCATATCGGCCGGTTCCTCGATCGAATTTGCTCCGGCCTTTAGGGCGCGCTGGTACGTCGCATCCGCATCTTCGACATAGAGATAGAGAAAGCTAGACGTCAGTTCGCGCAGTCCTGCGCCGCTGACCATAACGATCGAGTCGCCGATTTGCAGCTGGGAGGGCATATCGCTCGTGAACTCTCCGCGTGCGTCAAAGACGTCCTTCAGAAACCGCACGAGCGCTGCAGGATCTCGAGCCACGAGCCGCGGCGTAATGCTATGCCAACCTTCGGGCTTCCACTCGGGCACTTCATCTCTCCATTTCGAGGCCGCAACGCCCAGAGCGGGGCGGCCGCTGCTCTCACTTCACCTTGCTATCGAGCATTGGCCGACTCCTTGAGCTGAGCACCGATTCGGACAGGGCGGCCCCAGCTGCGAGCGAAGGGGCATTGTTGTGTTCAAACCGCTTCTTAGCATTCTGCTGGTAGCCGGCGTGTTTGGTATGCCGCGGGCGGCCCGCGCCGACGATCCGTTGGCGCGAGTGGTCAACGGCGCAACGTTCGATCAGTTCGTTTCGCAGAAGCTGCGTGAATACGGCGTATCGGGGGCGGTCGTCGCAATCGCCGGTCCGACCGGTCCGGTTTTCATGAAAGGCTATGGCGTCCGCAAGACCGGCGAAACTGCTTTGGTTGACCAAAACACGCGCTTTCAGATCGGGTCGGTCAGCAAGTTCGTAGCCGCTACTGCGGTCGGCACCGTCGTCGATCGCGGCGCGATCGATTGGGATCGGCCCGTTCAATCGTTCAAACCCGCGCTTGCTCTAGCGGAGCCCTACGCGACGAAATGGGTAACGCTGCGCGATTTCTTCGCGATGCGCAGCGGCCTGCCCGCATACGGGGGTGACATCCTCACCCGGTTCGGACTGAGCAGCGCCGAGCTCGTACGCCGCGCGCGCTACCTTACGTTCGATCACAGTTTCCGGGCGCTATACGCCTACAGCAACTACGGAATCTTCCTCGGTCAAGAGTCTGCCGCGCATAGCGTCGGCCTTTCGCCGCAGCAGCTCTTGCAACAACGGATGTTAACGCCGCTTGGGATGGCGCGCAGCGGACCGTCCTCGGCCACGCTGAAGCAAGATCAGAATTACAGTTTTCCGCACAACATCGACGGATCCATAATGCCGGTCGAGAATGTCGATGCGTTCAGCGGTGCGGGCGCAATGGTTTCTACCGGTACCGATATCGAGAAATGGATGCAGATGCTGCTCGCTCGCGGGTCCTACGACGGCAAGCAAATCCTCAAGCCGGCAACGGTCGATCAAATTTTCGCGGCCACCATGGTCATGGGAACCGCCGGACCGCTGCGCGATCCGAACTACTCCGCCGGTCTAGGCTGCGAGAGTTACCACTTTCTGCAGTACCGCGTGATCGAAAAGAACGGCGCGGTGAACGGCGTGCGCGCTATCGTGACGTTGATTCCGGAGAAGAACATCGGAATCGCCGTCTTCGCCAATAAACAACTGACGCAGTTCCCGGAGGCCGTAAGAGCTGAGTTCTTGGAGCGCTATCTTGGCCCGTCCGGCGTCGATCTTCAGGCGAAAATTCGCAAAGAACAGGCAGCGTGGAATGCACTCGTCGATCGGCCGAAGCCGCCTGCAGATGTAAAACCGATATCCCATCGATTGGGCGCCTACATCGGAATTTACGCGAGCCGGCTCTACGGGCTGCTGCGCGTGAGCGGCGACGGACCGTTGCTGCGCGGCGCCATAGGTCCGAACGGCTACGCCGGGCATTTGAGCCACTGGTCCGGCGACTCGTTCCTACTGTGGTTTGACGATCCGGACGTGCAGCCCGGTCTCTTGACCTTCGTGTTCGACCGCGATGGTAAAGTGAGCGGAATCCGGGGCAGCGCCGTATCGAACGCGCTGACGGTGAGCTATGGATACTTCACACGGAGTTAGGCGAGTCGCCCGCCAATAGAGCCACCATATGTCTATGAACGCGACGTTCGTTCAGGTTGACGCAGTCGAGCTTGCGCGATTCCAGCGCGACCCGTCATTGGTCGAGGGACTGTTCCAAGGAGAGACCGTGATGCCCGATGTCTTCCTGAAGCTCTCGAAGACCATGGAGGATCGGGTGAGGACTGCCGGTCCGCAAATGCTGGCCGAAGGCCTTGCGCGGATGGATCCATCGCTGAGGGCGCTGCTCGCCGAGCGGCTCGGCAAAAAAGCCGGCGAAGTCCTTCAGGGCGACGATCTCTTGAAGTTTATGCAAGAACGGCGGTCCCGACTTTCGGCGCAGCAGCCAGATGTGCGCAAGGCGCGACCCACGCTGTCGCTCGACAAGGCGTGGCACGGCGTCCATTACCTTCTGTGCGGCGAGGTCGAACCCGGAGCGACGCTCTTGAGTCAGGCGGTCTTGGGCGGCACGACGCTCGGCGACGACGACGAGGGGTTCTCGGGCTACGGACCGGCCCGGTACTTCACTCCATCGCAAGTAGCGGAGATTGCGGAAGCGCTGAACCGCCCCGATCTCGAGGCGGAATTCGCCGCGCGCTTCGACCCCAAGCGGATGTCGGATCTCGGAATTTATCCGGGTTGGCAAGGCTCGGATGCGGACTGGGTCCTGGACGGCTTTCGCAGCCTACGCGATTTCTATTCGAAAGCGGCCGCCGACGGACACGCCGTCGTCACCTGTCTCGTCTAAATGCAAATACGCTATAGCGCCGGGCAGAGCTCACGGATCGCGGCTTGTGCATTCTTATCCGGCTTCCTGCCGATTGGATAGATGTAATCCGCGACCAGAACGTCGTCCTGTCGTTCTTTGGTAATCATCTCGAGGTTCATGTCCCTGCGACCGCTGATTACGTACACCACCGCTTTCGTGTACTGCGCATCATTGTCTCGACAGATCGTTATGTCGGTTTGAGCGACGCCGCGCGGGTCTTTGTAAGTCGCGCCGTTCAGGAGGCGTTGGTCGAGATCCGCGCCGGGAGGCATCGTGCTGAGCGACATGAACTCGCGGCGATCCGGCGACGCGAAGACGTCCGTTCCTAGGAGCCTGATATCCGAAGCCCAACCGGCCGGCGGACGGAAGTTGAGTCCTTCGGCCGGGTCTTTCGATAGCCCGCTGCACGCGTTGGCTCCCGATACCCCAAGCAGCGCGCCGGCTATGAGCACCGACCTCATACGGCGGGGCCATAGGTGCCGAAGCTCCAGATGTGACCCTCTGGGTCGCGCACGCCGAAATCGTGTGAGCCGTAGTCGGTGTCGCTGAGTTCGCGGACGAATTCGGCGCCGGCCGCTTTCGCGCGGGCATAGGCGGCATCGACGGCCTCCGGGCCCTCGAGCGCGATGTAGACTCCGCCGGTGACGCCGCCGAGACTCCGGGGACTCTTCCCGTAGGGATCGTCCTTGACGCTTCCGAGCATGATCAGATTGCCGGCAAGCTTCAACTCGGCGTGCACGACGCTCCCGTCGTCGTCGGCGCAGACCTCGTGTTCTTCGAAACCCAAGGCTCGCTTGAGCCAACCGATGGCCACGGCGGCGTCGTCGTAGCGGACGCTTGGATAGATGCTTTGCACGGTCATAATTTGTGTCTTATTCATACCCCTAGCATAACGCCTGGCTGGGACCGCGTCTTGGAAAAATGTTCTAGTGCTCGGCGAGGCTGGCGGACGCCGGATAGCGGTTGGCGGAGAGGAACTCCCCGGGCGACATCCGCGCGAACTCGGCGAAGTCACGATACATGTGCGGCTGGTCGTAGTAGCCGAGCTCCGCAGCCACCGTCGCGATGTCTTCGCCGCTGCCGAGCAGCGCGAGCGCGTGCTGAAAGCGGACGATTCGCGCGAAACGTTTGGGCGAGAGGCCGGTGTACTCGCAAAAGCGCTGCGCAAACTGTGCCCGCGTCACGCCCAGGACGGCGCCGAGCTTGTCCAATGACAACGCGCCGCGTTTTTCGCGAATCGATCGCGTAGCCCACTGCACCAACGCATCGCCGCGCGCCGTCCCAATGCGACGAGAGGTCCATCGTGCAGCGGCACGAACGGTGGCGGCGGCGTTCCGACCAGTGTTCCAAGCGGAGCTTTGCGCGGCGGCGGTGCAGCGTTCGCCCAGTTCTTGCGAAACAGTGCCGAGAGCGTCGCGCACGTCGATCGTCACGTCGAGCAAATCGGACATCGTTGACTGCAAGAACAGGGCCGCACCAAGCGGAAAAAACGTAACACCGATGACGCGACAGCGACCGGGTGGAGCAACGACCACCGAGGGCCGGGTGCGGAGTCCGTTGATGCAGATGGCGGGGAAAGGTTCCAAGGACTCGCTGTCGCCGTCGCGGTGCGGCTCATCGAGCATGACGATGAGCTCCGCGGCGCCATCGGGAAAGACGCGCTCGCGCGGATACGTCATCGTACCTTCAAAGTACCAGATGCGTTCGATCAATCCGGTGAGCGGCGAAGCGTACGGCGGCGACCATCGCGCCACGGTCCATCTACCAAGGGCCGACTCTTGGCTTTCGACGATCAGCCCGCGATATTCACTCTCCATTCGAAGCTCGCGCGGCGCTAGGCGCGATCGATGCGCCCCGAGTAGCAGCCCGGCTTGGCATTGTGTACGTGGATGTACGCGACCTTCGGATCGGAAAAGAAACGCTCGATGAGGGCTTCGATCGCGCGCCCCTCGACGAGGTCTGCGTCGAGCATCATATGGTCCACGTCGTATGCCCGTAGGCTCACGGGGCGAATCCGCATGACGTCGGGAATCTCATTAACGCGATCGTAACGTTGAGTGGCGCCCTCGCGGACGAAGATTGCGTGGCTCGACCGGTAGGGCGATGCGGCGTCCAGATGCGTGTAGTTCAGCAGTAGCGCGCGTTCTCCGACCTCGAGGTCGCGCATTTCGACTCGATCCGGGAAGCCGGGCGTATCTTCGACGACGTAGCGCAGCACTCCGTGGCTTGCCAACTCCGCGTCGCTTAGTCCGTAAAGGTGCTTGAAGGATTCCGGTGCGAGACCGGTGATGCGAAAGGATATCATCACGGACATTTTCGCACGGCGATCGGGATGAAACCATCGGGATCTTGCTCGATTTTCTTAGTCGATGGCGTAGAGCGTTCCCTCAGCGCTGCCCACGTACAACACGCCGTCGGCGATTGCCGGGGCTCCGACTATCGAACCCAATGTAAAGATTTTCGCGATCCCTATCGTAACGCCGTCGATGGTGTCGCTTGGATAAAACGTGTTCAGGTCGAGGTTGCCGTTCGAATCGAGGTGTGCCGCGCGGTTCTTTCGAGCGCCATCGGTTTGGAAAACGGCCCGGACTTCGCCGTTGCGAGCGTCCACTGCATAGAGCAAGCCGTCGAACGTTCCGTAGTATGCGACCCCGCCGGCGATCGACGGAGATGAATACGCAAAGGTCGCGTAGGGGTCTTGAAATAGGGTCTTGCCGCCGAACGCGTCGAGCGCGAAGAATTTGTGTTCGTCGGATGTGGTAAAGTAGACTGCGTCGTCGTATATCGCGGGCGTAGCTACCACCCAGCTCCCGAACTCGTCGTGCTTCCAGCGCAGCGCTCCATCGCGGGCGTCCAGGGCGTACAGATGGCTATCGCGGCAGCCGAAATAGACGATGCCATCGGCTACCGACGCCGAGCCCTGAATTCCGACCTGATTATGGATCTTTTGATCGTCGCCCGTCTGGAACTTCCAGCGCAGGGCGCCCGTCGCGGCGTCGAGCGCATAGAAGTTTCGGTCCCAACTGCCGACATAGAGCGTTCCACCTGCGATTGCCGGGGTCGCGTGCACGACGTTGCCGGTGGCGAACCGCCACCGAACGGCGCCGGTCCTCGCATCCAGCGCGTAGACATTGTGATCGCCGCTCCCAATGTACACCGTTTGGCCGACGATCGTCGGCGAGGAGACGAACATGTCGAAGGGGTCCGCCATCATTTGACCCGCAGGCTTGATTCCGTGTATGCCAGGCGCTTGAAAACGCCGCTCGCCGCCGGTCTCGAAACGCCAGCTCAATGTGCCGGTCTGTGCACCGACGGCGTAGACGTATCCGTCGGTGCTTGCAAAGTAGACCGTGTTATCGGCGATCGCCGGGGACGACGTTACCTCGCCCCGCGTTGCATACTGCCAGATTCGTCTGCCATCGGACTGGCGGACGGCATAAAGGCTGCCGTCGTTGCTCCCCACGTACACTGCTCCACCCGAAACGGCGGGCGAGGAGATGATGCTTCCGCCGGTTCGAAAGCGCCACCGCACGGAACTTAGCGTCGGTGCCCGAGATGCATAGACGCCGGAGTGCTCGGCATTTACCCGAAACATCGTGCTGTCGGCCGCGTCCGCATGAGGGATGCCCGCGCACCACACCGATAGGCTCGCCCAGCCGGTCAGCCACTGTCGCACGGAAAACATGATTGACGCCGATTGTAGCAGCTTATGTAAGCGCCATTTTCCAAAAAGGATCAATGACGGTCTTGCTTTGAAAGTCTTTTGAGAGGCCGACAGGCGATTTGCGGCGCTGCCCCCGAAAGTGATCTTGCAAGCGAAAGGAGCTATTGATGGCTAAGTTCTTGGTCCACGCCAGCTATACGCCCGAAGGAGCGAAGGGACTTGTGAAGAGCAGCGCCTCGCGGCGGCGCGAGGCCGTCGAGGAGCTCTGCAAGTCGCTAGGCGGAAAGCTCGAAACCTTCTACTTTACGTTCGGCGAGGACGACGCGGTGCTCATCATCGACCTGCCGGACGCCGAGGCCGCGCTCGCAGTCGGGTTTGCCGTTCGGGCCTCGGGGATGGTGCACAGCAAGACGACCGTGTTGATCCCCGTCGAAGAGGTGGATCGGGCGATACAGCGGCACGTTAAGTACACTCCGCCAGGCGCGTAGACGTCGCGAACGTGCCCGCTCCCGCTCGGCTTCTGGCGCTGCTCTTGCTTCTGCTCGCGATCGCACCGGCGGTGCCGCGTGCCGCGGCAGCGGGCGATGCGCCCACGGCGATTCGCGACGTCGTGAACCGCGTCATACCTACGCTGATGGCAAATGACGACATCCCGGGCGTTGCCGTCGGCATTACCTTCGCGGGCTCGGAGTACTTCTTCGAGTACGGCCTGGCCTCGAAGAAACCGAACCGGCCGGTGACGCGCGACACACTGTTCGAAATCGGATCGATAACCAAGACGTTCACTGCGACGCTGGCCTCCTGGGCGCAGGTCGAGCATCGCCTCGCCCTGTCGGACGAAACCGCGAAATATCTGCCGTTTCTGCACGGCAGCTCGTTTGGGCGGGTGAGTCTGATCGATTTGGGCACTCACACTCCGGGAGGCCTGCCGCTGCAAGTTCCCGCGGGCATCACGACCGAAGCTCAGCTGCTGGACTGGCTGAAGAAGTGGCGGCCTGCGTATCCGCCCGGCACGTATCGGACGTACTCCAACATCGGGATCGGGATGCTCGGTCTGATCACGGCCAAGAGCATGGATCGGGATTTTAGCGCTCTCGTCGAGCAGCAACTGTTTCCCGCACTCGGCATGACGAGCAGTTTCCTGACCGTTCCGACATCCAAAATGGCCGATTACGCAGAGGGATACGCCCAGGACGGCGGACCTGTCCGTATGTCACCCGGGGTGCTGTGGCCGCCGGCGTATGGCGTGAAGTCGACGGCCGCGGATCTGATACGCTTCGTCGAAGCCAACATGGGCCTGCTCGAGCTCGATGGCACGTTGCAGCGAGCCATCACCCAGTCACACATGGGGTACTTTCGAGCGGGTCCGATGATTCAGGACTTGATCTGGGAGCAGTACCCGTATCCGGTTTCATTGGAAGCGCTGCTGGAAGGCAACTCTCCCCATATGATCTTCGACGCAACGCCGGTCACGCGAATCAAGCCTCCTGAAGAACCCCGGGGCCGTGTCTGGATCAACAAGACCGGTTCGACCAACGGCTTCGGCGCCTACGTCGCCTTCGTCCCGGAAAAACGGCTCGGAATCGTGATCCTGGCGAATCGAAGTTACCCGATTGCGGATCGCGTAACCGCCGCGTATCGGATCCTTACGTCACTCACGAAGGAATAGCGGGCGGGAGCGCCAATCCGGCGGTTCCCGCAAAGAGTGAATCCACTGACTAGGAGGGTCTTTCGTCCGATGCAACTCGAGCCATATCTCTTCTTTACCGGCGGCAAGTGTGAAGAAGCGTTAAATTTCTATAAAAGCATTTTCAACGGCAAAATCGAGGAACTCTCGCGCTGGAAGGAGATGCCCAAGGACGCCGGCGGACCGCCGGTCACGCCCGAGACCGAGAACATGGTCATGCACGCGAACTTCAGATCTCACGGCGTGTCGTTCATGGCCTCCGACGCCACTCCCGGGAAGACGTACGGCGAAGGGTCGATTTCACTGTCGCTCGGCACCGGCGACGTGGCCGAAGCCGAACGCGTGTTCAAGAGTCTCGCAGAAGGCGGAAGCGTCGAGATGCCGCTCACGGATATGTTTTGGGGCGCGAAGTTCGGCATGCTGACCGACAAGTATGGAATCGATTGGATGATCAACTGCCAGACCGGGTAGTGACCTTGCGGGGGAGCGCACTCATACTTTTCTCATATCTCCCATCGAGCATGAGAAAATGGAGCGCTCCCTCGGCACAATTGCATTAGCCGCGTTTTTATCAGGCTGCGGCGCCGGCGCATCGCTCGCGCCGGCAGTACCTAACCGGCAACTTGTATGTAGACGGGCTCAACAACGGCGGGTTCAACTTCGCCTTTGCTCGCCTGCCGAAGAACGGTCACACGCTGCAACCCGTCCTGCTGCCCCAAACCATCGCGTTCCCGGGCGGCGTGCAATGGGACGGCAAGTATGTCGCCGTGGGCGATCAAGGCGGTGCGGCGATTTATCAGTTCAGCTTCACGAAGGGGCAGCCGAAGCTTCAGGGCCGCACGCCGCTGGGCGGCGCGGGCCTCGTCGGACAGTTCGGCATCGACGGGGCGACCGCCGCTGCGCCAAATCAGGCGAACAGTACGTCGAACGTCTTGCTGTACGACTATCCGGCGGGCGGTAATCCGACGCAGACGATAACCGACGGCGTGTCGTTTCCGTTCTCGGCAGTGGTTAGCCCGGCCGGCGCCCTTAAACATTCGTAAGAGGCGCTTGATCCGTACTTAATCGGAGACGCCTACGCTTTTATGCGGTGGCACGTGCGGCTCCGATCGCGCCGGCAGCGCTCATCCTCGCGGCCCTCTGCTCCTTGACGAGCGTCGCCGCGCCACTTTACGTCATCGAAGGGAAAGTCGTCGACGTCCGCAACGGGCTGCCGATTTTGGGCGCATCGGTCACGGTCGAATCGAAGGGAACGGCGATCGAGCGAACGGCGACCGCCGCCGATGGGACGTTCAAGCTGACGGTCGCCAAGCCGGGCACATACTCGGTCGTCATCGCGGCGCAGAACTACGAGCCAACGGAGGTTACCGGCGTGGTCGTCTCGCCTGCCGCCGATGACGTGCGCTTCCGAACGGCGCTCGCTCCCGGTAGTCAGCTGCAGACGATCGCCCGCGTCGCCGCGGATACGAGCGCAACGGCGCGGACGAGCACCGTCACCGAAGCCGTCAATCCCGCGCTGATGCAGCAGCAAGACATTCTGCGCATCGGGGACCTGCTCGGCACGCTTCCGGGCGTGACCGCCAACGCCAGCTCGTCGTCAGTGGGCGACGACGAATCGATCAGCATTCGAGGATTCGATCCGACCGAGACCGCCACGCTGCTCGACGGGCATCCGATCGGTCCGATCGGCGCGCAAGGGGCCGGCTTCAACTACGCCGATTCGCCGTTTTGGGGCCTGCGCGAAGCCGACGTCACGTTCGGATCGGGAGCGACCGGCATCTACGGCGTCTCGACGATAGCCGGCGCGGTCAACTTCATGACGATCGATCCGACGCAGACGCCGCAGTTTTCGGCGGCGCAAGGTGCGGGGAGCGACGGGCAGCTCTTTTCCGCGTTACTCGCGACTGGAACCCTCGGCAAGTTCGGCTACGCTTTGGCCGCCGGCGTCCAGGGAACCAACGGTCAGTTCGCTCCCCGGTTCGTCACCCAGCAAGGGCTGCTCGGAGCCGACAATAACGGCTATCCAAACATCACACGCGGCAACATCCAGGCGAACACGTACGCCGTGAACGGCGCCTACGACCAGCGTAACAACGTGGCTAAGCTCGTCTACAATCTGGACTCTAAGACCAAGATCGAAGCCACGGCTTACGTCGCGACCTCTTGGGTCGATCATACCGGCAACGGCGACAATGACTATAATCCGTACGCGTACAACCTGTACGAATACCAGCAGGGCCTGGCGTCGAATCCCGTCACGCGGGTACGGCTGCCCGGCGGCGGCGTCGGCAAGTGCCGCGACTCCATCGCGTTCCTGAACGACTCGCCGGCCGGATTCGGCTGTTACTCGGCGAGCGAGGCGGCGGCGCTCACCGCCGGGCCGGCCGGAGGCGGCCCGAACTCGTTCACGGCGCTGCGCAATCAGGATTATCACCTGCGTGTAACTCGCGCGATTGGAAACACGCAGCTCATCGTCGACGGGTTCGAGGACAACTACGCCGCGGACGACTTCTCGCCGCCGAGTGCGGCGATCGGCGGCTTCTCGAGCGACATCTTCAGAACGCACGGGTTCTTGGTCGCCGACGAAGTCCCGTTGTCGAAAAACGACCTCGCGTACGGCGTGTATTTCCAGCATCAGGCCCATACCGGCGACACGTTCAGTCAGGCCACCGACATCTTCGGGAATCCGCTCGTGGGGCTAGTCCCGAATCAAGAGTTCGATCTGACCAGCACGAGTTATTTCGTGTCGGACCAGTGGACGCCGAATGCGCGCTCGTCCGCTGTGGCGAATCTCTGGTTTCAGCACTCTTTCAACACCCGCGTAACCGAGTTCGACCCGCGGTTGGCCTATATCTACCGCCCGAGCGTGAACGAAACGCTGCGTCTGAGCGGAGGGCATTCGTATAGCGAGCCGGATCCCGCTCTTCTCTACGGGTTGCCGAGTCTCAACTCCGATGTGTCCGGGTTCAACCCGATTTGCGGTCGCGGCGACCTCAACTCGATCGGATCTGTCAGCGACCCGAGCCTGCTCCCGGAAACGGCCACCGACGTCGATCTGACCTACGCGCGCCGCCTGACGGCGGGCACCGATATCCAGGCGGATGCGTACGAGGCGACCGAGTGGAACGCGCTGCTCGGTGGGAAACTGCCGCTGAGTGCCACCGGCTTCACGCAGATTCCGACGCGAATCGTCGAAGGGTACCTGCGCAAGGTCAACGCGTTCTGCCACAGCAACGCTACGACCGCGGATCTGGCCGTCTCGACCACCTACAACGCCGGCCAGGAGAGGTATCGCGGCATCGTCATCTCGCTCGATTCGCACCTGACTCGGCACCTCGAGCTGACGGCCGATTACAACACGACCTCCGAAGCGTATTTCAACCTCGCGCCAAACATCATGATGAACAACGTCACGTTCATCGACGGCCAACAGGTAGGGCAGTCTCCGCTGCATACCGCGGACGCCGGTCTCGCCGCGAGCGGCGGAATCTTCCGCGGCAACTTCGACGCGCATTATATCGGACCGGGAAACTGGCTGAACCGTGGCGGATTCTGGTACGCGAACATGAGCCTGTCGGTCACCCATCGGCCGCTTACCCTGACGCTCGGCGTGAACAACGTCTTCAACAGCGTCGCGGCCAACTACGGCTACGTCGGGCTGGGCGCCTTTCAGCCCGAGAACCAGTACGGCACCGACCGCAATTCGTTCGATCAGGGGTCCGAGCTGTTCGGGTTGCCCTATCGCGCGTTTCGCGTTCTCGTGACGTTCAGCGGCCGCTGACGTTCAGCAATCTCAGCGGGTCGACGCGCAACGAATATCGCCCCTCGCGTTTGCCGTCGGAATCCGCGCCGAGTGGTCTTGCCGGCCCTGTCTGGCGCGCGAGCCGAAGGATGCGGCGGTCGCCGAGGACGCAGGCCGCGGCGGCGTACGTGTTAGCCAGATCGCTCGCACTCCCGAATCGTTCCACGAGCGCGACGGCTTCGCGCATGAGGTCGGTGCGCTGCCCGAGGTCTTTTTGACCCGTGAGCGTCGCGGCCCGATCGCGCAGGATGATTCCCTCGAGCCTCCGATTGCCGAGCTTTTTGGCGATGGTATGCGCCTCGAGCATCGCTTGGCGAGCCTTGTCGCGCCGCGCGGCCTTCATTAAATATCGGGCTTGCGCGTGCTTGAGCAACGCGTGCCGCGCCGTCCCCGGAACGACGATGCGTTCTGCCTCGAACACCAGAGGAGCCGCCGCGCGCCAGTACCGCGTTTCGGGCAGAGTGTCGACGATTTCGGCGACGACGAATCCCAAGAATCCGCCGAAATCGGCCCCCCGAGCCATGCGCAGCGCCTCGTGGGCCATGGCGTAGACCGCGTCGTCGTGGCCTCGGGACGCCGCGTGGCGGATGAGGCCCGACGTGGCCAGGAGCGCGCCGACGATCGTTCCGCCGGCGATGCTCAGATCGAGCGCATCGCGCAGCGACTGCTCCGCAAGCCCGAACTCGTCGATAGAGCTTTCCGCGCAATAGCCCGCAAGCAACGCAATCGCGATGTGCCGCTTCGCGAGTGCATGTGTGGACGACTGCTCCATCGCCCGCAGGTGGCGTAGCATCGTTCGCGCCTCGTCGTACTTGCCGGAGTTTCGGTACCACTCGCCGCAGAGGAATACCGCGTCGAAAGTGACGTCGTCCGACCTGCGCTCGGCGATTCGGCGTTTCGCGAGCCTCTCGAGGGCGGATGCGGCGGCGGCGTCGCGGGTGAGTTGGGACTCGATGCGCGCCTTGTTCAAGGCCCACACGTCGCCGAGCCACTCGCTCATGCCGTTGCCGTTGGGCGGCGGCAGCGACTGGGATCGGCCGAAGATCTCGGTCGCGCGCTCGCGTTCGCCGAGGAAGACGAGCTCTTCGGCGAGCGCCAGGCCTACGGCGGATTTGGCCAGCTCGTCGGCGACGGAGGCGTAGCCGTCCTCGAGCGCCCGGACCGCTTCGTTGGAAGCGCCGCAGTCGCGCAGCGATTCCGCACGCCGCAGCAACAAACGCAACGCGTCGTCGCGCACGATGGATCGCGCGTCATGCTTCGCGGCCTGCCCCAGCGCTCGCGCAACGCGCGAGCAGACTATCTGCCGCTCCCGATAATAGTGGCTTCTCGAAATCCCCAGCTCCGCGGCAGTTTGCCCGGCGCTCTTCCCGGTGCAAAGGGCGGCGACGATTTCACGCCGGCGGCGCGCTTGCAACTGCAGCCCTTTGGACCGCAGGTCGTCGCAGATCGCGTCGGTGAGCGTCAGAATGTCGGCACGGATCGCTGCCAGAACCCCTCTTGGTTCTCCGCTGTCGATGCGGAAGTACGATCGTAACAGCGGATTGTGACGCAGTGCGACCTCGTCGTCGATATGGCGAAACAAGTGTCGTACCGACGCATCGAAGGAACGCTCCGGGTTGCCGCGGGCCATTTGGGCTCGTTATGGGCTGAGGGCGAGGCCCATCCCTCCCGCTGCTGAGTCAAACATCTGCATCGGGCTGCTGCTGCCCCGCGCATAGACCGAGATCTGGGGCGGTCCGTTGCCCCCCGTCTCCGTGTACAGCTCGCCATCGGGTGCGACCGCGACCGCCTCCAAGATGTTTTGCACGGCGATCTCGCGCGACGGGTTCGTAGAATTCGGTGGGTACACGGCGATGGCTTGGGTGCCGGCCGAGCTGCCCGTGCCCGCGTACAAGTTGCCGGCCTTATCGACCGCGATGTCTCCGCCGGGCGCGTTTTGCAGGTTGAGGTTCGTAAAGGTCTGCGAACCCGGCGTTAGGCGATAGACGACGCCGGGCTTTGCGTAGACGCTTTCGCCGACGAGGAGCGCGCCGCTCGTATCGAAGGCGAGACCCCTCACCGCCGAGATCGTAGGATGCGGTATCGTTAGCGTCTGCGCCGGGCTCAGCCGGCCCTTCGGATAGATCTCCAAGAAGAACGACCCACTCGACGTGTCGACCCCCGTGACGTAGATACTCTGGTGCTTGTCGACGGCGACGTAACTGCAGTTGACGATGCCGTTGGTGATCGTGCGGAATGGGGAGCTCGCGCCCGGCTTGTACTCGGGAAGACTCGTTTGATACGACGAGGTAGGTACGTTCACCGCGTAAAGAGTGCCGCGTTCGTCGACCCAGATGCCGCCTGGGCGCGGGACGCCGGTCTTGATCGTCTGCAAGAGCTGCGGACTCGCGCCCGTCGAGTAGACGTCCACGCCACCCGTGGTATTGGCAATGTAAAGTTTGGACGTCGTGGAGAACGGACGGAACGATTTTGCCGATTGGGCGGCCGCTGGGATGCCGTTCGCACCGGTTGAGCCATTTCCGCCGGCGCATCCGGCCGCGAGAACGAGGGTAGCACCGGCGAAGCATACGGCGAGGAAACGCGATGTTTTGATCATGAGTACTACCTCAAGTGAACGTCTCTAGTATGTAAAGGACTGAAGCTGATTGGCACCGGGCCCAACGACGTAGCCGCTCCGCGAAGAAGGAACGATGTGGATTGGGCTTGCCGGCAGCAACGTGTACGAGGGGAACTGGAAGCCGGTAAGGGTCTCCACGATGTCCCCTTCTTCATCGTAAACGTAGATGTCGCTGCCGCCACGAAGCGACTGCGGCTGTTCGACGAGGAACAGATGGTTGACCGGATCCGCGGCGATCGAGCTTGGCGCTTGAAGTTCTCCGCCTGAGTTTGGAATCTGCCCGACGAACGTCTGCTTCTTCGTCGTGAGATCGTACATCTGAACGCTGTAGTTCGACTGGGTCGTCGTACACATCATGTGCGTTGCGGAGTCGATCGCGATCCCTTTGACCGGGCCGCTGAAAGGAGGCGCGACGAAGTTGTTGGACACGCGCCCCGTCAGAACGTCGAAATCGATGAAGACCGTCTGCGAATGGTAGTTGGCCGCGGGCACGTAGGCGTGGTGCGTGGTCGTGTCCTCCGCGACGAAGTACGGAAAGTTGACGCCGTCGAGCCTCGGGGGGTGGAGAACGCGCAGAATCTTGTTACTCGCGATGTCGGTCACGACGACCTCGAAATGTGGTGGTTTGGTGATGTCAGGTACTACGGTCGCGGCCATCACGAAGCGGGGATCGACCTGCTGGTCGGGAACGTTGACGATTCTAAAGTCTTTGCCGGGCGGTCGAGTCCAAGTTCCGCTGATTTTATTGCCGGTAACCGGCGCCATCACATAATAGACGTCGTGCCTATGAAAATTTCGGAGGTTTACTCTCCCGTCGTCGATTAATCCGACGTCGTTCGCAGCTATTCCGTAGACGCTTAACTCGCGATTGCCTTGCTTACCGGTACTCTGTTTACGAACCACCTTTACGATCCGGGCTATCGTCTGATCGAACGTCTCCACGACAGATTTGCTCGGGAAGGTGAGGCTCGTGACCTCGGTCAGGACTCCGTCGGTACCGTTCTCGTCGATCGCCCAACCGAAAATCGGTCCGCCGAACTTACTGGTGAGGACCGGGCCGGGCCCGACGAGGCGGCCCGCTACGACCTGCCTCCCCGCCGTAGCGGCCTGCGGGCTCAGCGGCAAACCGCCCGAATTCGATCCCGCCAGCTTCGCGCAGCCTGCAACGAACGCGATTGTCGCTAAAAGAGCGACTTCCCTAGCACCCGGTCCGATCATCACCTTACCTCCCATTGCGTAACGTGTCCGGCAAAGAACAACCGGACTGCCTCAACCTTCGCGACCAAGTCTGAAGAAAGTTTAAACCGGTAAACCTGCCGCGCGAGACAAAGTCACGCCGGGATGGGAATTTGTTTGAGCTACCTCATTTGCTGACCGTCGCGCCGAAGGGTTGATTGAGCCCTGAGATCGTCTTGATCTCGGAGCCGCCCGCAGGATAGTTCCAAAATCCCACGCCGGCGTTGAGGGTGTCGGGGCCGATAACCTTCGAGCCGGCGATCCAGAACTGCGCCACGCCGCGCGCTCCGTTCAACGGCGTCGAACCGGCTTTGGTGCCGCTGGTTCCGCGGATCGTAAATTGGTAGATCGTGTTCACATCGTCGTCCGCGACGGCGACGTACCTGCCGTCCCACTGCACCTGGCCGGGGAATCCGATGCTCTGGTTGAGGGTGACATTGGTGAAGATGCTCGAGCCCTTCGGAAGATCGGCGAACGCGAACGAGAAGTCACCGTTGATTCCGTCGAGGTAGAGATTCCCGAGCCCGTCGTATCCGCAGAAGTGCGGGTAGACGAGCACCGCGTCCGTGTAGTAAGTGGGCTTGCCGGTCGCCTTCTGATAGATCGCGATGCTGCCGCTCGAGAAGCTCGTGTCGTAGGTGTTGGCGACGGCGAGGTTGCCGGTCACCGTATCGACGGAACACCCGACGGGGAAATAACCGGCGTCGCTCAGCGTCGCGATCGGCGTCGCGCCGCCGTGGGCGTACTCGAGGATCGTCTGCGCCTCGTTGTTGGCGACGAAGATGTCACCTTTTTTGTCGACGCACTCCCCCTCGGGAAAGCTGAATCCCGTTAGCGTCCCTTGGAGTGCGCCCTGCGGATAGGAGTAGACGTAAACGTCATTCGTTCCATCGTCGGAGACGTAGAGGAGGTGCTGCCTCTTCTTTTTTGCATCGCGCGCCATCCAGGAAGGGCGGTGGTCCACGTGAGCCGCCGAGATACCTGGAGGGCCGCCCGCGGGCGAGAGGCTCTGCGCGGCGCAATCTGCGAGCAGGAGTGCCACGACTACGCCTGCGGCGCGCCGCGCGGTCGTCGCGACTTTCAATGCTGCAATCATGAGCGATTCCTTTCGATACGGGCACCGACCTTACATCGCCCTGCCGTCGAACGTCTCGGCGTCGAGCGTATCCAAGAAACGACTGAGCTCGGCGGCACGCTCGGCGCCGATTTGCTTTGCCGTCTTCGTGATCAGCCGGGGTGGAATGTCGCGCACGAAAGAGCGCAGGGTCTTGACGACCCGGGCGAAGCTCTCGGCATTCTCGCCCGTCAGCGATAGCATCCGCGCGGCGCCGATATCGCCCAAAAAGTCGAGGGAATCGGCGTCGTGCAGCACGATGGCCTCGGGCTGCGTCCCAGGATCGCTGTAGTACATGTGGCCGCGTTCGGCGGCCTGGACCGCGGGCAGCTTCTCCATCGGGAACCCGGCTGCGCGCAGGATCGCACCGCTCTGGCGCGCGGCGCACTCGCCGTGTTCAAGCTTCGCGTCCGCGCACGGCATGAACGCAGCCATATCGTGCAGGAACGCTGCGGCGAAGAGTACGTCTTCATCGACGCGCAGGCTGTCGCCGCGGGCGAGCTGCAGCGCGATGCGGTAGTTGCGTTCTGAGTGCTGCCATCCCCAAGCGGGGTGATGAAACTTCGCCCTGGCCAGATCGTAGATGGTTAGCTTCCAGGGAGCATCGAGCGGAATGCCGGTCGCGGTTTGCGGCGGTGACGCTGCTCCGAGTAACATCGCGACCGCAGCGATGTGAGCCACATTCATGCGGACCCCTTCCACGCCGGCACGGGCGAAGGCTTTTCGAGTGCTGACGACCAAGCTGGCACGACTCCTTCTTCGCCGTCGGGAGCTAGTGGCATGGAAATCGTGATCGCCGAAAAGGGCGCTTTCTATTTCGAGCCGGTGATTACGCCGCAGGAAGCGCGCGGCCGAGCGAGTGCGCACAAGGCATCGGCTTTTGGAACGTTGTCGCGGCTCTTTGCGCGCCCAAAAGAGGAAGATATCGCGATATCCGAGCAGGGGCTGTGGTACCTCCCGCTGTGGCACGCAAAGGCGCACCTCCGCTTCCTCTACGACCGCAGCGAGTCGTACAAGGTGCCGGTCAAAACGCCGCACGTCGCCGGAGTGACGGTGGGCAACGACGACTACGTGGTAAAGGCGGGGTCGATCGATCTGCCGGTGGTCGAACACTGCGAACGCGACGAGCAGCGCGAGCTCTGGCTGGATGCGCTCAGCAACCAGCCGGCAAACGCTCAGCCCTATCTCAAGGCGACGGCAATCCCGGTCAGTCTCGGGGAGTTCGCGCCGCAAGACGCAAAGGTCGTCGCGCCGGCCGTACGCGCGTCGGCGGTGATTCGAGCCCTTCTCGGTGAGGACTTCCGCCCGGCCGATGCCGATGAAATCAAGGAAGAGCGGGTGAACGTCGAGTGCGTCGACCTGTACCTGCGCCCGACGTTCAATTTCAAATTCGAGTGGACCGCCAAGAACAAATCGGCCGAAGTGGCGGTCGACGCCATCACCGGCGAGTTGCAGACGCAGCCCTCTGCTGCGATGGCCGCGGTGGCGAAGCTGTTGAAGCCGGAGACGCTGTTCGATCTCGGGGCGGAAACGCTCAACATCATCGTTCCGGGTGGGGCGATCCCCTTGAAAGTCGCGAAGGCACTCGCCGAGAAGCGCAAGGCCTAGGAGAGCGGCAGTTGCAGCAGATCACCATTCTCTTCGTCGTATTCGTCGGCGCATCGGCGATGTCGCGAACGCGATCTTCCGGTACATCGCGCGCATCATCACGCCCGACAACGTTCCGATGAGCGGAAAGGGTCTCTGAACGAACTCACCAACTCCGTCCGCCGGCCCGAGGGTCTACCGGTTCGGGAGCTTTGCCTTTGACGCAATGCGGAGGCTGCTGTTCAAAGGCTCGCAAACGATTCCAGTTCCCGAGCGCGTCGCCCTCATTCTCACGCAGCTCCTTCAGGCGAACGGCCGGGTGGTCAACAAGGAAGCGTTAGCCGTTAGCATCTGGCCGAATGAAGCCGTCACGGACGCGAATTTAGCGCAACACATCTACATGCTTCGCCGGCTCCTGGGAGACACGGCAAGGGCACACACGCACATACTCGCAGTGCCCAGAGAGGGCTACCGCTTTGCGGTGCCGGTTAAAGCGGCGAGCCTAGCGCTGGACGAGACGTTCATCGCCGATGCGGCGGACCTCGGCGAGATCGTTTCGGGAGGCGACTTCGAAGCGTTTCGCAACTACTGTCAGGGCAGCTTTTTCCTAGCAAAGCGTGCGGGCGCCGACCTCCGTCGCGCGCTGGAATTCTTCCAGCGCGCTCTCGACGCGACCCCGCACTACGTGCCCGCGCTGATCGGGCTGGCCCGCGCCTACGCACTCTTGGGCTCGTATTGGTACGCGCCGCCGAGCGCGGCGTTTCCTAACGCCGCGAGGGCCATCGAGACGGCGCTTACGATTGAGCCCGGGAACGGCGTCGCGCACGCGGTCAAGTCGGGCTTGCTGTGCTTCGGCGACTGGAACTGGCAAGGCGCCCGAGAAGAGATCGATCTCGCCATCACGCTCAGCCCGGGATCGGTCCTCGTTCTCAACAACGCTGCTTGGCTCGATATCTGCACCGGCCTATACGAGGACGCGCTCGAACGTGCGCGATCTGCGCTGGCGCTGGAACCCGCCTCGCTCCTGCAACAGTTGCTGATCGCACGAGCGCTGGTACATTACAGGAAGTACGACCGCGCCATCGCGATCATGACCAACATCGTCGAGGCCGATGCCGCGTTCTCGGTCGCTCGGCGATATAGGGCTCAAGCCTTTCTGCTGAGCGGCGATGCGAGAAAGGCCCTCGACGATCTCGAGCGACTCCCCCCAACGCAAGGCGAGGACGCCGCCTTTCGTCTGCCGATGCTGGGCCGCGCCTACGGGGATCTCGGAGAGACCTCCCGGGCTATCGAGACGTACGATGCGCTCCGGCGGCTTGCTCAAATGGAATACGTCGCGGATTGGAACCTCGCGATCGTCGCAGTCGGCATCGGACGGAATGAAGACGCGATGGCACACCTTGAGAGCGCCTATGAGCGGCACGAGGCGACGATGCCGTTCCTGAGGAGTTCGCGCTGGTTCGAGCCGATCGCGCGGACCGAGCGGTTTGCCGGCCTCTTGCGCAAGATCGGGCCTTGACGGTCTGAACGCGCCGCACGTCGAACGCTCGTGCCATGGCAAGCCAGTTGATCGTCGGCATATTTCCCTCGACCGACGCCGCCGCGCTGGAGAAAGCGCTGTCCGGCGCTCCGGGTCTCGATCGCGATCGGCTGCGCGTCTTCATGGCCGATAGCGGGGCCGCGCCGCAAGAAGCGTCCCTCGCGTATACGCTCGTCAAGCCCGACCCCGAAGAGGAACTGTCTCCCGAACTGACCCATGGGACGGGGCTGCTGACCGATTTCGGAGGAACCGACGTTCCCGGAGTGACCGATAGCAGAGAGCAGTCGTTGACGGATTTCGGCGACGAGCAGGAGTTCCCGAACTATCTCGGCTTCTTAGCGATTCCCGACGACGAAGTCGACAACTTTAACGAGGCCATCGCGGAAGGCCGCAGCGTCGTCGCCTACTCGGTCGAGTCGGAAGCCGAGGCAGCCGACGTGCGGCGAGCCCTGCGAGCTGTGGGGCTGCGCAACGTTGAGATCTTTCGCGACACTTCTAAGAGACCGTGAGTATCGCTTAGCCGGCGCGAGTTAAGCGCTCGATCAGGGGGGCGTGCCATGGAAATGCCCCCAGCAGCTCCAAGCGCGAGGCGATTTCAAAGTCCCCGTATTCGAAGCCAGGGGCGACGTCGCAGCCCACGAGCGCGTAGCCCTTTGCGTCGGCGAGATATGCGGCAAACCATACACCGGACGGCATCGCCGCTTGCCGCGTCGCGCGGCCGATAACGAGCTGCCGGTGGCGGCCGCCCGCGTCGATGCATTCGATCGCGACGTCGGTGCCCTCGTAGAAGTGCCATAGCTCGTCCGACTTCAGCCGATGAAACGCCGAGAAATCGTCACCGCTCAAAAGGAAGTAGATCGACGTCAGGGCGCTGCGATCGCCGGCTGCGCCGACGACGCTACGGTCACTGCGGTACGTCTCGGTAAAGTACCCGCCTTCCGGATGGGGTCGGAGGCCGAGATCGCGGATGAGGCGCGCGGCCTCTTCGTGCATCGCGGACCCTTCGTTCCGGTAAGCCGTCCCTCATCCGACGAGGAAACGCCGTACGTCGTCCCGCGGTCGCACCGCGCCGGCGAAAGCGCGCAGCGCGTTCGCGAGCCGCTGGTCGACGCCGGCGCGTTGCTCCGAGCCGGCGATCGCCGCGAACGCCGTCTCCAGCACGTCCGTCGCATCGTCCAAAAAGTAAAGCACGTACTGACAAAAGCGTTCGGACTCGCGAACCGCGGCTTCGATCGTTCGGTGGAGTCGATCGTCGAGGTCGGCGTGCCCGAGCACGTATGCGCTCACGTGCGCAAGAAACGCGCGCGCCGCGCCTGCCTCCGCGTCAGCGGCAGGCGGCAGTGGAGGGATCGCATCCCGTAGACCCTCGTACAACGCCTCGGGAACGTCTCGGTCGAACGCGATTTGCGCTTCGGGCAGGTAGAGATCGCATCCGACGGAACGGTCGCGCGTAGTCAGCAGGTGCGTCAATGCGCGGACGCACCAGCGGCGCCTGAGGCGGCTGCGGCGGTCGAACGTTGCGGCGATCGTCGCCGCGGCTCGCGCCGCGAGCCCCCGATAGCGGCGAGCCAAAGCGATCTCGTAACTGTAGTTCGCGCACTCCCTTGCGAGCTCGCCGGACCCGGTTGCGCTAAGATAGCGCGCGTGCTCGATTTCAATCGCTACTCGGTCCCAGGCCGCCGGAGCAAGGCCCGCTACGTTGCCGTGGTGGTCGCAAGGGTTTCCGAGCCGGAGCGCGGCACGCGCGGCCGTAGCCTGACACCGGTAGGCGTCGCTATGGCGCCCTGCCAGAATCGCGTGCGCGCCGGCGGCAAACCGTTCCGCGACGGAGTCGTCACCGCGTTGCAAAGCGATCTCCGCCCGCAGCACGCTGCTCGAGGCGAGCTGGCGCAGCGCGAGGCAGCGAAGGCCCTGGCGCTCGGCAATGTCGAGCAGCGCGGTCGCGTCGTTTAGCCGGCCGGCTCGCAGCCGCGCCTCGGCTTGTGCCAGCAGCGATCGCGTCGCCCATGCCGGACTGGTCTGCGCCAACCGGTCGAGATTGGTCGCTACGCGCTCCATCTCCGGAACGTGACCAACGTACCGCGAACGCAAGAATGCCAGCCACTCTAGCTCGAGCCTGAGCTCGGAAGCGTCGGTTCGATCGCGCGCGGCGCGGGTGAAGATCGGCAAGAGCTCCTGGCGCGCCTCGTCGTCCTTACCGTTAATGGTCTTGGATTGCGCGCGCAGCACGGCGAAAAGCGGAGAGAACGCACGCTGCGCGACGAGCGGCTCCTCGGCGTCGTGGCCGGAGTCAACGGCGGCTCGAGCGGTCAGCACATCCGCGCGCTCCGCCGACCGCGGGCCGCCGAGCCGGAAGATGCGAGCGGCCACGCCGGGTTCGATGTCCGCGACGAGCTCGGCGATCGTTTCGAGCGGGTCGGCCGGGAGGCGGTCGCGCTCTTCGCCGGTCGCATCGCGCTCGTCGATGAGGCTGCGAACGTAGGTCGCCAGAATCGACACGGCCTTCGCGCGACGGCGCTGCAGGTGACGCGTCGACACTTGGAGATGCGCAGCGGTCTCGCTGCGAAACACGCGTTCGTCGAGATCCGCGGTGAGAAGGAGATCGCGCATGCGCGTATCCGGCCAGACGCCACGGAAGGCCGACGCGATGACATGCCGCAGCGCGTCGCGCGGAGCGGGAATGTCGGTGAGATCACAGAGCCTTTGCGCGAGCGGGAAGGCGGCGAGCCGCAGCGAGTCGTTCGCGCGCCGCAGGAGCCGCCGCACGTCCGCTTCCATCTGAAGCTGAGACCGTGCGGCGCCTCGCGGCTGAAACGACCCGCCCAACGCTATCGCCACGGCTTGAATTATAAGGAACTGCGGAACGGGAAGTCATCAAGAATTTGTCACCCAGCTCCCCGCGAGGCGCCGACCACCGTTTTGATAATTATTGATAAGTTGACGGCGGCTCGAATCATCTGTTTCTAAAAAGTGACACGCACGCGACACTTTACTCAGGTTTATAGGAAGCAAAGGCGCACCCCGCTGAATTCGCTCGTAATGCGCGACGAGAGTTGCGCAGTACTTCGAACATCGAAAATTTCAGAGGAGAAACCATGCGCATGAAGCGACATTCCGTAGCGCGCTGCGTGGTTGCCCTCGCGACGTTACTCGTGTTGATTCTCTGCCAGGAAACGTGGACACTGGCAGGCGTCACCGGTAACTTAACGGGCACCATCAAAGATGCGAGCGGCGCGCCCATAGCCGGCGTCGAAGTCCAAACCGTTGCGCCGTCCGAGACTCGGACCGCAACGACCGACTCAGCCGGACACTTTATCATCCTTTCGCTCGCACCCGATACGTACACCGTCAACCTCACGAGGTCGGGGTATCAGAGCATCTCGTATCCGGGCGTGACGATCTTCGCCGATCAAACGCAAGCTGTTGCGTACACGATGGTGAAGGCACTCAAGACGATTGCTCGGGTTACGTCCGCGGCCGGTGCGTCGCTGGTCAAGTCCGGCGTCGGCAGCGACCTGTATAGCGTCAACGCCGCGCAAGCCTCGGCCGCGAAGGCGCTGGGCGGGGGCGGCAACCTGAACAGCGCCTACTCAGCGATGGCGTCGGTTCCCGGCGTGCAAACGTCGACCGGCGGTATGGGCTGGGACTTCAACGGCGCGTATGTCCGCGGCCAAAACTCGTACTACACGGGTTTTGAGTACGACGGCATTCCCGTCAATCGCGCGTTCGACAACTACAACGCCTCCACCGAATCCAGCCTGGGCCTCCAAGAGCTCCAGGTCTACACCGGCGGCGGCCCGTCGAGCGTCGCGTCGGCCGGCACGGCCGGGTTCATCAACCAGGTGATCAAGACGGGTACCTTCCCGGGCTTCGCCAATGCGAATCTCGGAATCGGCACCCCGACGTACTACCATCAGGCTCAGGTCGAGGTCGGCGGATCGACGCCCGACCGGACGTTCAGCTACTACGTCGGGCTCCTGGGCTACAATCAGGCGTACCGGTTCCTGGACTCCAGCAACGGCGCCGGCTACATGACTCCGGGCGGCATCTACTCGGGTCCGGCGGCCATCGGCTTCGGTATCGGCTACGTTGCGACCACGCCGAACGCGCAGGGCGTCAAGCCCTCGTGTCCGGTTGGTGCGGGGCCGACCAACGTCTCCTTCGATCCGAAGACCGGCTTCCCGCTGGGTTCCGGTTGCTGGGAGTACTACAGCGGGCTCGACGCGTTACCGCAGACGATTAGCGACCGCGAAAACGTGATCAACCTGCACATGGGCATTCCCAAGCGCAACGGCCTGCGGGATGACGTGCAGCTGATGTGGAGCGGTTCGGCGCTCAACAACTACTTCTACCAATCGCCGAACGACATCGGCACCAGCTTCAACCAGTTCTCGTGGGCGCTCTTCCACGCTCCGCACTCGACGCCGGTCTGCGGCCAGACGGTCATCGTGCCGTGGGCCAACGTCTCAGCCAACGCGTGCGCGCCGGGTGCGTTTGCATCCTACGGCGACACCGTCGCCTACAACGTGCCGTTCGGTACGACGATTGCGACCAGCCCGACGAACTTCAAGGCGCCGGGCCTGTACTACGTGCCGGGTACGCCGGCGCACGCGTTCAACGGACCGATCCCGCTGTACGACAACAGCGTCAACCCGTTGACCAACGACACGGGCATCACGAAAATCCAGTACACCTACGCGCTGAGCCAATCGGCGTATCTGCGCGCGTACGGCTACACCTTCTACTCCGACTGGCTTCAGGAATCGCCGATCTTCGGCGGAACCGACCAGGCCGTGAATTCGGTTCCCTCGGCCGAGTATCTGTTGTTGACCCACACCGCGGGCGGCGCGCTGGACTTCCAGGATCAGCTCAACGAGCAGAACCTGCTCACGCTCGACGGTAACTACTCGACGGCGAATGTCACGCGCTTCAACAACAACTCGGCCTACGCGTCCTGCCTCAGCGGCGCCGGCTGCTCGCCGATCGGCTACATGGCAAAGGGAGGCAAGGGGTTCACCTGCTACGGTACCAACGCAACCGGCAAGTTCGGCTATGCGGTTCCGTGTCTTTCGAGCAGCTACTATGACGTTGCCAGCAACAGCACGCTGGCTCCGTCCTGGACCAGCACCGCGCTCGCGGGCCCCAGCGCCTATGCCGGACCGGGAACGCCCGCTGCGCGCGCCGGCGCAACCTGGGACTCACTGTGGAGCGGCAATGCGACCGGCTCCTATAACACGGTCAAGCCGAAGTTCACGAACGCGTCGCTGAGCGATCAGTTCCGGC
Organism: Candidatus Binatia bacterium; assembly: GCA_035544215.1. Taxonomy (GTDB): domain Bacteria; phylum Vulcanimicrobiota; class Vulcanimicrobiia; order Vulcanimicrobiales; family Vulcanimicrobiaceae; genus Cybelea. The sequence continues at coordinate 1,723,131 of DATKHY010000007.1, forward strand.
CCAGCGATAAGTTCCTGATCAACGCGTCGATTCGTTACGACAACTTCACCTACGGTCTGCCGGACTCGCTGACGACCGCCGACTCGTTCTACGCCAACATGAGCGCGAACTACACGTGCGTCCAGGCGTCGACGAACCAGGTCCTCACGAAGCCGCTGCCTCCGGGCGTTCCGCCGCCGGCGAGCGCTCAGTACGTCGTCGGCGACTGCAACCAGGCGGTGAAGCAGCTCGGGGTCAAGGGACCCCAGACCGGCTGGGTGCACCCCAACGGCACGACCCAGGACGGCGTTGCGGCGCCGAACTTCACCGCGACCTCGCCGTCGTCGTACTCGTTGAACTACTGGAGCCCGCGGTTCTCGGCGACCTACACCATGTCGCCCGACACCGTGCTGCGGGCCTCGGCGGGGCGCTTCACGCAACCGCCGATCTCCGCGTCGGTCCAGTACCTCAGCCTCACCGGCGACGACCGGTCGGTCTGGAACAACACGATGAACCTCGGGTTCTACTCGCCGTTCCACCCGATTCCGGGTATCTCGTCGGCGCAGTAC